>DASVZD010000277.1:0-35059 GCA_036391815.1 Rhodocyclaceae bacterium | reverse complement strand
CGAGTACGAGATCGACCGCGACAAGGTGAAGAGCCTGGGGGTGCCGCTGACCGATGTCTTCTTCACCTTGCAGGCGTTTCTCGGCGGCTATTATGTGAACGATTTCAATCTATTCGGACGCACATTTAAAGTACAAATTCAAGCAGAGGGGGCCGCCCGGACCAACCCCGAGGACGCCGCCCGCTTCTTCGTGCGCAACGCCCAGGGCGCCATGCTGCCGCTCAGCGCCTTCCTCCGTCCGCGGGCAATCAGCGGCCCGGAGTATTACGAGCGCTACAACATCTTCCTGGCCGCGACGGTCAATGGCACGCCGGCTCCCGGCTACAGTTCGGGCCAGGCCGCCCAGGCCATGGAGGAAGTCGCCCGCACCCTGCCTCCCGGCTACGGCTTCGAGTGGACCGGCGCCACCTACCAGGAGAAGAAGACCGGCGGCCAGACCGGCTACATCTTCGTGCTGTCGCTGATGTTCGTCTTCCTGGTGCTGGCGGCGCTCTACGAGAGCTGGGCGATGCCGATCGCGATCCTGCTGGTGATCCCGTTCGGCGTGCTCGGCGCCTTCACCGGGCTGGCGCTGCGCGGCTTCGTCAACAACGTCTATGCCCAGATCGGGCTGGTGATGCTGATCGGCCTGGCCGCCAAGAACGCCATCCTGATCGTCGAGTTCGCCAAGCTGGCGCGCGAGCGCGGAGCCTCGATCGTCGAAGCGGCGCACCAGGCGGCGGAACTTCGCCTGCGGCCGATCCTGATGACCTCGTTCGCCTTCATCCTAGGCACCCTGCCCCTGGCCGTGGCCACCGGCGCCGGCGCCGGGGCGCGCCGGGCGATCGGCACCACCGTCACCTTCGGCATGCTGTTCGCGACGCTGCTCGGCATATTCATCATCCCGGTCTTCTACGTCGTGATCCAGCGCCTCAGCGAACGCAAGCGCCCGTTCCGCAACGAGGCGGACAAGGGAAGCTGATGCGGCCCCGCACCCTCCTCCTGCTGGCTGCCCTGGCGGGACTCACGGCCTGCTCGGTTGGGACCCCCTACCAGCGCCCCGCCCTCGACGTACCGGCGGAATTTCGCGGGGAACCGGTCCGGCCGACGGGAAGAACCTTCGGCGAACTGGACTGGTGGGAGGTCTACCAGGATCCGGCGCTGCGCCAGCTGATGGAGACCGCGTTGGCGCATAACCGGGACCTCCAGCTCGCGGCGGCCCGGATGGCGGAAGCCGGAGCCCTGGTCGGCCAGGCCCGCACGGCGCAGTGGCCGCAACTCGGGCTGTCGCTCAGCGGGCAGCGCGGCCGCGTCGTCCAGAACAGCGGCTACGTGACCGGCGCGCTGTTCAATGGCGGCGCCGATGCCTCCTACGAGCTGGACATCTGGCGGCGGCTGGCCAGCCTGACCGATGCGGCGCGCGCCAACCTGCTGGCGACGCAGGCGGGACGCGACGCCGTCCAGGTCGGCCTGATGGCGGCCGTCGCCACGGCCTACTTCACGCTGCTGTCGCTCGACCAGCAGGCCGCCATCACGACGCGCGCGATCGCGAACCGCGAGCGCTTCTTCGACCTCACCCGCCGCATGGCGCGGCGCGGCGCCTCGTCCGACCTCGACGTCGACCGCGCGCAGGCGAGCCTGGCCCAGGCGCGGGCGGTGCTGCCCGACCTGCGCCGGCAGGTCGAACAGACCGAGAACCAGCTGCAGATCCTGCTCGGGAACAATCCCGCGCCCATCGCCCGCCAGGGCGACGACGAGCTGCCCGCCCTGCCCCAAGTCCCGGCCGGGCTGCCCTCCTCGCTGCTGGAACGGCGCCCCGACCTGATCCAGGCCGAAGCCGTGCTGGCGGGCGCCAACGCGAACGTCAATGCCGCCAAGGCCTCGCTGTTCCCCGCGATCACCCTGACCGCCAGCTACGGCTCGGAGAGCTTCGAACTGTCGAAGCTGTTCTCGGGGCCGACCAAGGTCTGGATGGTGGGCCTCGACCTCCTCCAGCCCATCATCAACGCGCAGCGCAACCGTTACGCCGTGAACGCCGCCGGCGCGCGCGAGCAGCAGGCGCTGCTGCAGTACCAGTCCGCAGTCGCCGAGGCGTTCCGCCAGGTCGCCGATGCGCTGGCCGCCCGCCGCAACAGCGTCGACCTGATCGCCGCCCAGCAGCAGCAGGTCGACGCGCTGCGCGGCGCGCAGTCGCTGGTCACGCGCCGCTACGAGGTGGGCCGCTCGTCCTACTTCGAGGTGATCGACGCCGATGCCAGCCTGCTGACCGCCGAACTGCAACTGGCGCAGGCCCGGCGCAGCGGCCTGCTGGCCTCGGTGCAGCTCTACCAGGCACTCGGCGGCGGCTGGAATCCGCGCCGCGCCCCGGCCGCCGGGCCCTAGTCGCCCCGGCCGTGCGCGATGTCATCCACCGCCCGATGCAGCGCCTGGCGATAGGTGAAGCGCAAGGACCGGTCGTCGAGCTGGCCCCAGTGCAGGCCGCACATCGAAAGGGCCTCGGTCATGTCCTGCGCGAAGGCCTCTTCGTCGAAGTCGATGTCGCTGGCGTCCATCGGCTTCTGGTAGCGGTCGTAGAAGGTTTCGGCCGAACGCTGAGCCAGGCGCCGCAGAACCTCGGTAACATCCTCGGGATGGATCTCGATCACCGCATGCATGTCGCCGGATTCCGCGTCGGCCTCCCAGTGCCCGATGGTGACGTGCAGGCCGGTGACGTCCATCACCTCGTCGATGATCCGCTCGACGTCGGCCCGGTCGGCCTCCGCGATCCGAACCTCGCGCGGCACGCCGTGCTCCAAGTAAAGCTCTCCCTGGCTCGGCAGGCTGACCCAGCCGTGAACGAATGCGCGCCCCATGGCCATCTCCTTTCGTGCAATCCGGAACGCCCGATGGCGTCAATGTCTTCGAGTGCCGGCGGGAATCCGCGGTTCCTGGCGGGTCCTTCCTCCGGTACGTGATGCGATGGCCGCGGAGGAGCCCGCCGTCGTGATCGTGCATGGCTTGTGGACCGGCCCCTGGGCCATGGCGTGGCTCGACCGCGGCCTGGCCCGTGCCGGCTTTCGCGTGTTCCGCTTCGGCTACCCGTCGGTGCGGGGAAGCCTGCAGGCGAATGGCGCCGCGCTGGCGGACTTCGCGGCCGCCGTCGATGCGCCGCAGATCCATTGGCTGGGCCACAGCCTGGGCGGCATCATCATCTTCCGCGCCCTGGCCGGCGGCCGCTTCGCCGGCGGGCGGGTGGTCATGCTCGGTTCGCCGCTCCAGGGCAGCGCGGCGGCCGCGCGGCTGGCGAAGCTCGAGACGGGGCGGACCATGCTCGGCCGCAGCGTGCTCGAATGGTTCGCCGCCCCGGCCTCGCGCTGGACGCTGCCGTTCGAGCTCGGGATCATCGCCGGCACGCGCAGCGTCGGGCTCGGCCGGATCGTGGCGCCGCAGCTGCCGAAACCCAACGACGGCGCCATCTGCCTGGAGGAAACGCGCATCGCGGGCGCCAGCGAATACCTCGACCTGCCCGTCAGCCACTCCGGCATGCTGCTTTCCTCGCACGTCGCGCGCTGCTCGGCCAACTTCCTGCACTTCGGCCGTTTCGCCGGCGAGGGCGCGGGATGCTGAGGCACTGGATCTGGCTGGCGGCGGCGATGCTGTCCGGCTGCGCATCCCCGGGCTACTACCTGCAGGCCATCGGCGGGCAGATCGAGATCCTGCGCGCCTCCCGGCCGATCGACGAGGCGATCGCCGATCCGTCCCTGTCGCCGGCGACCCGCCAGCGCCTGGAGACGGCCTCCCGCATGCGCGACTTTGCCAGCCGCGAACTCGGGCTGCCGGACAACCGCAGCTACCGCAAGTATGCCGACCTGCATCGCCCCTACGTCACCTGGAACGTCTTTGCCGCCAAGCCGCTGTCGGTGGAGCCCAAGCGCTGGTGCTTCCCGGTCGCCGGCTGCGTCAGCTACCGCGGCTACTTCTCCGAGGCCGAGGCCAGGAAGTTCGCCGCCGGCCTGCGCGCCGAAGACTATGATGTCTTCGTGGCCGGCATCCCGGCCTATTCGACGCTGGGCTGGTTTTCCGACCCGCTGCTCAACACCTTCATCCACTATCCGGACAGCGAGCTTGCCCGCATCATCTTCCATGAACTGGCCCATCAGGTGGTCTACGTGAGCGGCGATACGGCCTTCAACGAGTCGTTCGCGGTCACCGTCGAGGAGGCCGGCGTGCATCGCTGGATCGACGCCTACGGCACGCCCGCCGAGCGCGAGGAGTTCGACCGCCGCGAACAGCATCGCCGCGACTTCGAAGCGCTGGTCACCGGCGCCCGCAGCCGGCTGGACGCCATCTACCAAAGCCACCAGCCCGACGCCGCCAAGCTGGCCGAGAAGAAGATCGCGCTCGAGCAGCTGCAGGCCGACTACCGGATCATCCGCGACCGCCGCTGGGGCGGCTACAAGGGCTACGACCGCTGGTTCGCGATCGGCATCAACAACGCCACGCTGGCCTCGATCGGGCTCTACCTGCAGGACGTCCCGGCGTTCCAGAGCCTGCTGGCCGAGAACGGCGGCGACCTGCCGCGCTTCTACGCCGCCGTGCGCAAGCTGGCAGACCTGCCGCGCGCCGAACGCAAGGATCGCCTTTCCGAGGCCATGGCGCAGGCGCTCCTCAAGGAAGAGCCGGGCGCCCGTTGATGTTCGCCGCCGCCGCGCTCACGCTCAAGAACACCATCACGCTGTTCGCGCTGGTGGGGCCGGTCTCGATGATCCCGATCTTCGTCGCCGCCACCGAAGGCCTGGACGACGCGGCGCGCATCCGCTTTGCCCGCAGCATCGCCGTCAGCGTGGTCGTCGCCCTGCTGGTGGCCGCCTTCCTCGGCATGCCGCTGCTGGGGCTGCTCGGCGTATCGCTCGGCGCCATGCAGGTGGGCGGCGGCATCATCGTCCTGCTGCTCGCCATCGCCATGGTGCTGGGCAAGGAGACGACCTTCAAGGGCTACCCCGGCGTCGCCGAGGAACACCGGGCGCGGGAAGCCTCGATCGTCCCGCTCGCCATCCCGCTGCTGGCCGGGCCGGCCGCCTTCAGCTACGTGATGGCCAACAGCGCCTGGGAGCGCCCGCAGGATCTCGTCCATATCATCGTTCCGATCCTGGCCGTCGGGATCGGCTGCTGGATGTCCTTCCGGCTCGCCTGCCGCGCCGAGGTGCAGATCCGCCGTTCCACCCTGGACCTGGTCGAGCGGGTCGGCGGCTTCATACTTTCGGCGATGGCGGTCGAGATGATGGCGGCCGGCCTGCGCGGCCTGTTCCCGATGCTGGCGCCGGGCGCCTGACCAGGGCCGCCCTGCTCTGCCAGGGATGCAACCAATCCGGGTATCCGCGGTCTTTATCGTAACGCTTTATCCACCCGCCCAAGGAGGAGGAGTCGCGATGAAAAGCGTAGACCAGATACTGAGGTCCAAGGCGTTGCAGGGGGTGGCGACGATCGCGCCATCGGCCACGGTGCAGGAGGCGGCGGCGTTGATGGCGGGCAAGCGCATCGGCGCGCTGGTCGTCATGGCGGACGACGCGATCGTCGGCATCGTGTCGGAGCGCGACATGGCGCGCCGCCTGGTGCAGGCCGACAGGCCGGCGACGAAGACGAAGGTGTCGGAGATCATGACGACCCCGGTGATGTACGTCGAGACGACCAACACCAACGAGGAATGCATGGCGCTGATGACCGACAACCGCATGCGCCATCTGCCGGTGCTCCAGCGCGGCAGGCTGGTCGGCCTGATCTCGATCGGCGACCTGGTCAAGGACGTCATCTCCGAGCAGCAGTTCATCATCGACCAGCTCGAGCACTACATCACGGGCGTGCATGCCTGATTCCGCCGTTGCAGCCCCGTTTCCTCGCCAGCGCCGCCGAGCTTCCCGAGACTGACTGGCGGCGGCTGGCGACGGAGGATCCGTTCGTCAGCCGCGAATTCCTCGCTGCGGCCGAGGCTTGCGGCGCGGCCGGCACGGGCATGGGCTGGCGGCCGATGCACCTGGCGCTGCCGGACGGCCGCGGGGCGACGGCGGGTTTCCTGCCGCTCTACTTCCGCGACCACTCGTTCGGCGACTTCTCGCGCGACTGGAACTGGCCGCCGGCCTGGCATCGCGCCGGGCTCAACTACTACCCGAAGCTCGTCACCGGCGTTCCCTACACGCCCTCGCCGGGGCCGCGGCTGCTCGCCGCCGACGAGCCGCCCGGCATGCCCGCCGCGCTGATCGAGGCGGCGATCGACGCGGCGCGCGGCTGCGGCGCCTCGAGCTGGCAATGCCTCTACGTGCTGGAGCGCGACCGCGCCGCCCTGGAAGCTGCGGGACTGCTGATGCGGCGCGGCGTGCAGTTCCATTGGCGCAATAGCGGCTACCGCGACTTCGCCGATTTCCTGGCGGCCTTCACCGCCGAGAAGCGCAAGAAGCTGCGCCGCGAACGCCGCGCCGTCGCGGACGCCGGGCTGCGCATCGAAACCCGCCATGGCGACGAGATCGCCCCGCCGCTGTGGAAGGCCATCCATCGCCACTACCGCGGCACCTTCGAGCGCTACGGCAACTACCCGGCCTTCCCGCTCGAGTTCTTCCAGCAGGCCGGCGCCGCGCTCGGCCGGCGCCTGGTGGTATTCGTCGCCTTCGCCAGGCGGCGGCCGGTCGCCTCGGCGATCTGCTACCGCAGCGCGACCACCCTTTACGGCCGGCATTGGGGCAGCGACATCGAGTGCCCGGGACTGCATTTCGAGCTCAGCTACTACCAGGGCATCGAATACGCGATCGCCGAAGGACTGGAGCGCTTCGAGGCCGGCTCGGGCGGCGAGCACAAGATCGCGCGGGGATTCGAGCCGACGCCCACCTGGTCGGCGTTCTGGATCGCCGACGCGCGCATGCGCGAGGCAGTCGCCGAGTTCGCCGTACGCGAGGACGCGGCGATGCTCGACTACGAGGCGGAAACGATGGAACGCCTGCCCTTCAGGACCGGCTAGAGGGATGCGACGACCTGCGCCGCCGGCAGGTAGGCGAGCTTCAGCGCCTCGGCCACCGGCGCGCAGGTCACGGAGCCGCGATAGACGTTCAGGCCGTTGCGCAGGTGGCCGTCCTCGCGCAGCGCCTGGCGCCAGTCGTCGGCCAGCCGCAGGGCGAACGGCAGCGTCGCGTGGTTGAGCGCGAAGGTCGACGTGCGCGCCACGGCGCCCGGCATGTTGGCGACGCAGTAATGGACGATGCCGTCGAGGATGAAGGTCGGCTCGGCGTGCGTGGTCGGCCGGCTGGTCTCGAAGCAGCCGCCCTGGTCGATCGAGACGTCGACGAGGACCGAACCGGGCCGCATGCGCTTGAGCATGTCGCGCGACAGCAGCCGCGGCGCGGCGGCGCCGGGGATCAGCACGGCCCCGATGACGAGGTCGGCATCGAGCGCGTATTCCTCGATGGCGGCGTCGGTCGAGTAGATGGTGCGGATGCGGTTGCCGAAGACCGAGTCGAGCCAGGTCAGCCGCGGCAGCGACTTGTCGAGCACGGTGACCTGGGCGTCCATGCCGACGGCGATCAGCGTCGCGTTGTAGCCGACCACGCCGCCGCCCAGCACGACGACCTTCGCCGGCGGCACGCCCGGGACGCCGCCCAGCAGCAGCCCGGAGCCGCCGTTGCACTTCTGCAGGCAGGTGGCGCCCGCCTGGATCGACATGCGCCCGGCCACCTCGCTCATCGGCGCCAGCAGCGGCAGGCCGCCGGCCGCATCGGTGACCGTCTCGTAGGCGATGGCGATGGCGCCGGATTCGAGCAGCAGCTTGGTCTGCAGGGGATCCGGCGCCAGGTGGAGGTAGGTGAACAGCAATTGCCCGGGACGCAGGCGCCGGCATTCGACCGGCTGCGGCTCCTTGATCTTGACCAGCATCTCGGCGCGGGCAAAGACTTCCTCGGCGGAATCCACGACCGTCGCGCCCGCGGCGCGGTATTGCGCGTCGCCCAGCCCGATGGCGGCGCCGGCGTTGGTCTCGACGAGCACCGCATGGCCGTGCTTGACGAGTTCCCGCACGCCTTCGGGCGTCATGCCGACCCGGTATTCGTTGTTCTTGATCTCCTTGGGAATACCGATGAGCATGGGATTCAGGCTCCGAACACCTCGTTCAGCTGGCGCGCCACGCGGACGAAGGTGGTGCGCTTGGACAGTTCCTTCAGCTTGCGCGCGCCGACATACGTGCACGCCGAGCGTACGCCGCCGAGTATGTCCTGCAATGAATTCTCGACCGGTCCGCGATAGTCGATCAGGACCTCCTTGCCCTCCGAGGCGCGGTATCCCGCCACGCGGCCCTCGTACTTCTCCATCGCCGTGCGCGAACTCATGCCGTAGAAGCGCATCTTCGGCTTGCCGTCGCGCTCCACCACCTCGCCGGCGCATTCCTCGTGGCCGGCCAGCATGCCGCCCAGCATGACGAAGTCGGCGCCGCCGCCGAAGGCCTTGGCGATGTCGCCCGGCGAGGCGCAGCCGCCGTCGCCGCAGATGAGCCCGCCGAGGCCGTGGGCGGCATCCGCGCATTCGATGATGGCGGAAAGCTGCGGGTAGCCGACGCCGGCCATCTTGCGCGTCGTGCACACGGAGCCCGGGCCGATGCCGACCTTGACGATGTCGGCGCCGTCCAGCACCAGTTCCTCGGCCATTTCGCCGGTCACCACGTTGCCCGCCATGATGACGAGCTGGGGATGCTCGTCGCGCAGCCGGCGCAGGAAGTCGACGAAGGCCTTGGTGTAGCCGTTGGCGACGTCCACGCAGACGTAGGAGATGGCGTCGCCCGCCTCTTCCTTGACGCGGCGGAACTTCTCGTAGTCGGCCTTGGTGATGCCCATCGAGTAGAAGACGGTGGCCGCGGCGGAGGTCTCGCGGAAGAAGTTGACCAGTTCCGCCTCGGCATGGTGCTTGTGCAGCGCAGTCGCCAGTTCGTGCCTGGCCAAGGCGCGGGCGATCTCGAAGGTGCCCACGGTGTCCATGTTGGCGGCGATGATCGGGATGCCGTGGTAGGGGCGGCCCGAATGGCGGAAGACGAAATCGCGCGAGATGTCGACCTCGGAGCGGGAAGTCAGGGTGGAACGTTTCGGTCGGATCAGGACATCCTTGAAGTCGAGCTTGAGTTCTTCCTCGATGCGCATCGCGTATGCCCCCTGGTCGATGCCCTGCGCGTCAGTGCGTCTCCTCGCTGGGCGGAGAGATCAGCGGCACCACGACGATGCCCTCCTCCAGCAGATCGCGCGTCTGTTCGATCGTGGCGACGCCGCGAATGTTCCGTGCCGGCGCCTCCTTGTAGTGGATCTTGCGCGCCTCCTCGGGGAACTGCTCGCCGACGTTCTCGCTGCTGCGGACGTAGGCGCGGATGGCTTCGCGCAATTGCGCCTGCACGGCCGTCACGGTTTCCTGTTCGGCGCTTTCACGCGCCGGCGCGGAACAGATGACCCGCGGACCCGACGGCAGCCGGGCGATCTCGCCGTCGTTGCAGAACGGGCAGGCGACCAGGCCGCGCTTCTGCTGGTCCTCGAACGCCTCGGCCGAGGCGAACCAGCCGTCGAAGCGGTGCTCCTGGCTGCAGACGAGATTGAGGACGATCATCGGCGGGCTTCCTTCCTGGGTTTGGGGCACGCCAATAATAGCGCGCCTGCCGCCTATATTCTTGCCGCCGGGAGGGTGAAGTAGAAGGTGGTGCCTTCCCCGGCATCGCTGCGGGCCCAGATCCGTCCGCCATGGCGATGGATGACGCGCTGCACCGTGGCCAGGCCGATGCCGGTGCCGGTGAATTCCGTGGCGGCATGCAGGCGGCTGAAGGGCTTGAACAGCTTGTCGGCATAGGCCATGTCGAAGCCGGCGCCGTTGTCGCGGACGAAATAGGCGGTTTCGCCGTCCCCCAGTTCGCCCGCGGCCAGCTTCGCCGCGCCGAAGGCGATGCTGGCGGCCTCGCGCTTGCCGGTGAACTTCCAGGCATTGCGCAACAGGTTGTCGAGGGCGACGCGCACCAGCACCGGGTCGGCCTGGGCATGCAGGCCCTCCTCGACGCGGACGTCCACCTGGCGGTCCGGCTCGGCTTCCTGCATGTCGCGCATGATGTCGCGCACCGCGCTGCTGAGGTCGGTGTCCTGGTAGTTGATCTCGGCGCGGCTGATGCGCGCGAGCTCCAGCAGGTCGTCGATGAGCTGCGACATGCGCTGGCTGGCGGCGCGAATGCGCTGCAGATGCGACAGTCCCGCGCCGTCGAGCGCCCCGGCGTAGTCCTCCACCAGGATGTTGGCAAAACCGTCGATGGCGCGCAGCGGTGCCCGCAGGTCGTGCGAGACCGAGTAGGAAAACGCCTCGAGTTCCTGGTTGGAGGCTTCGAGCTGCGCGGTGCGCACGCGGACCCGGTCCTCGAGGTCGGCGTTGAGTTCCTCCAGCCGCTCGGCCGCCAGGCGCCGCTCCGTGATGTCGAACAGCGTGCCGGAGGTGCCGGCGAACTCGCCGTCGTCGTTCCAGCGCGCATGCTGGGTCGCCTCCGCCCAGCCCATGCTGCCGTCGCTGCGCCGGAAGCGGATCTCGAAGCGGCAGCTCGGCACCTTGCCGGCCTTCAACTGGGATTGCCAGACCGCCGCGAGGCCGCGGTCCTCCTCGTGCAGCACGGACATGAAGGGACGGCCGAGCGCCTGCTCGACCGGGATGCCGGTGATCTCGCGCCAGGCCGGGTTCAGCAGGACCCAGGCGCCCTTGGCATCGGTCTGGAAGATCACTTCCTTCACGCTGTCGACGACTTCGCGATAGCTGGCCTGGCTTTCGCGCAGCGCGCGTTCGCGCTCCTGCAGCGCAGAGATCATGCTGTTGAACGCCTGCGCCATGTCGCGGATGTCCTTCGGGCCGCCGACCGCCGCCCGCACCTCCGACTCGCCGTGCTCGGCGCGCGCCATCGCTTCGGACAGCGCCGTGATCGGCTTGGTCATGCGGCTCGACAGCCACTGGACGACGGACAGGAAGATCGCCGCGAAGAACAGCGAGATCGCGATATTGGTGAGGAAGATGCGGACCAGCATGCGGGAGAGCGTTTCCTTGCTCTGCACCACCCGCACGAAGCCGAGCAGTTCCTCGGGCGACTGCTCGACCTCGAACGGCGAGTCGAGGCGGTTCTTCACGTGCACCGGCGCGACGAAGCGCCAGGAGTCCGGGGTCTCGGCCTCCAGGTAGGCGCTGCGCGCGGCGGCGTCCGGCTGCGCGGGTTCGCCCGCGGCATCGCCGTCGCCGCGCACGATCAGGGGCCGTCCGCCGGCCTGGATGATCTCGACCCGCTTGACGTCGGGGAACGACAGGGTGGTGTCGACCACTCCCGAAGCGTTCTCGGCGGAGGCATAGAGCAGCGCCAGCTTGCTCTGGTCGGCCAGGCTCTCGGCGATGTGCTCGCCCTGCGACAGCAGGGTCTGGCGGATCTGCCGGCTGCCCTGCCATGACGTCAGCAGCGACGAGAACAGCGCGAACACCAGCACGCCGACGGTGACGGCGACGCTCAGCTGCTGCTTGAAGGCCGCCTGCCGCAGGAAATCGTCGAGGAAAGGCGTCTTCATGGCTCGGGGAACACCATGTCGAAGTTCTGCTGCCGCGCGGCCAGGTTCAGGCCGAGGTGGTTGGCGGTGCGCACATTGACGGCGACCAGGACGGACTTCAACGGAACCACCGTGCCGCGCGGTCCCCCGCTGCCCGCGATTTGCGCCTGCGCAGCCGCGGCCAGGCTATGGCCGATCTGCGCGTTGTCGGGATAGAGCGAGAACAGCGCGCCGCGGCGGACATGGACGACGCTGCTGGAGAAGACGGCCAGGTTGCGCGTCCAGGCTTCCTGCAGCACCAGCGGCAGCACCGCCGTTTCGTCGACCGTGGTCGAGTCCTGCGGCAGCCAGAGCGCATCCTTGCGCGAATCCATCGCCGCGAACACTTCCTGGTAGGCGCGCAGTGCCGCCTTCAGGTCGTTCGCCTCGTAGGCGACGAGTTCGATGCCGCGCGCCGCCGCCGCGTCCCGCGCCAGGCGCAGCAACCAGGCATTCTGGCGCGGGTCGTAGACGACGAATATGCGTCTTGCCGCCGGCATCAAGGCGTGAAGGCGCGCGAACAGCAGCGCCGGATCGGGCGCAAGGCTGAACACCTGGATGTTCCTGGCATCGGCCTCGGGCACCGAGATGACGCCGCCTGCCACGACGGCGACGTCCCGCTCGAGCCCGGAAGCGTACTTCAAGCCATTGCGCCCCAGCGCAATGACGACGCGGGCCTCCTGCTGGCGAAGCGCGGCGGCAACGTCCTGCGGATTGGAACTGGCGCCCACCGCCATGCTGAAGACGCGCCCCTTCGCCTGCTCTTCGACGCCTTCGATGATCTTCACGAAGACGCTGCGGTACGGTTCACCGATGTCGGGATAGAGGACGGCGATCCGGCTTCCCGGCGGAGCGGCCAGCGCGCCGCCGACGATGCAAAACGCACACACCACCTGCCAGGTGATTGCAACTGCTCTGCACGCTCGGTGCCACATTTCCAGCCCGTCTCCCTCGGGCGCGCCGAACGGGCGCCTATTCGAAAAGGATATTCCTTTAGGCCACAGCGGGCAACTGCATTCGGGCGCGCAGTGCGCCCTGGCAGTGGATTCGAACGAGGCGGGAGTGGTGCCCGGAACCGGGATCGAACCGGTATGCTCGATTAGGAGCGAGGGATTTTAAGTCCCTTGTGTCTACCAATTTCACCATCCGGGCACGAACGGGAACAGGTTTGGAGGCGCGAACCGGAATCGAACCGATGTACACGGCTTTGCAGGCTGCTGCATAACCACTCTGCCATCGCGCCGCACGCGGCGAAGCCGCGCTTCAAACAAAAGGGGGGAAAGCATGGCTTTCCCCCGGTATTCTGGAGCGGGAGACGAGTCTCGAACTCGCGACCTCAACCTTGGCAAGGTTGCGCTCTACCAACTGAGCTACTCCCGCAGAACGGAGGCGAATTATAGCGTCCCGATCCTTCGTGTCAACGCATGCGGCCACTTCTTTTGCACTTATACCGACGGCATGCGCTCAACTGCTGGCGCGCGCGAGGATTGCAGGCCATGCCTTGCGCAGGTAGTACGCCATCGACCACAGCGTCAGGACCGCTGCAATGTAGATGAGCCAGGTGCCGAGCCCCTGCGGGTCGAGCGGCCCGAGCGGGTCGTGGTACAGCAGCAGCGGAATGGCGATCATCTGCGCGGTCGTCTTCAGCTTGCCGATGAAGGACACGGCGACGCTGCGCGCGGCGCCGATCTTCGCCATCCACTCGCGCAGCGCGGAAATGGTGATCTCGCGGCCGATGATGATGAAGGCGACGATCGCATCGACGCGTTCGAGCTGCAGCAGCACCGCCAGCGCGGCCGCCACCATCAGCTTGTCGGCCACCGGATCGAGGAAGGCGCCGAAGGCCGACGTCTGGCCGAGCTTGCGCGCCAGCCAGCCGTCGAACCAGTCGGTCGCGGCCGCGATGACGAAGAAGACGGTGGCAGCCAGGTTCCGGTCCTGGGCGGACAGCCAGGCGTCCGGCAGGTAGAAGACGCCCACCACCAGCGGGATCATCAGGATCCGCGCCCAGGTGAGCTGATTGGGAAGGCTGAACAGCATCGTCTCCGTACCGTGTGTTCGTGGTTGATTCCTAATGTAGCGCGCTGTAAATCTCTTCCGCCAGTTTCCGGCTGATCCCGTCGACGCGCTGCAGGTCCTCGACCGTCGCCGCCGCCACGCCGTCCAGCCCGCCGAAATGGGCCAGCAGCCTGCGGCGCCGCGCCGGGCCGATGCCCGGCACATCTTCGAGCTTGGAACGCCCGCGCGCCTTGGCGCGCCGCGCGCGATGGCCCGCAATGGCGAAGCGATGCGCTTCGTCCCGGATTTCCTGGATCAGATGGAAGCCGGCGTTGTCGGGCGCCAATTGTAGCGGCTCCGGCCGGCCATGCACGAACAGCGTTTCGAGCCCGGGCTTGCGCTCCTCGCCCTTGGCGATGCCCACCGTCGCGAGGTGGTCGAGGTTGAGCTCGGACAGGACTTCGCGCGCCACGCGATGCTGTCCCTTGCCGCCGTCGATGAGGATCAGGTTGGGCGCCACGCTCTCCCCCGTCGCCACCTTCTCGTAGCGGCGCGTCAATGCCTGGCGCATGGCTGCATAGTCGTCGCCGGGCTCGATGCCGGAGATGTTGAAGCGCCGGTAGTCGCTCTTCTTCATCGCGCCGTCGACGCAGACCACGCAGGAGGCCACGGTCCCCTCGCCCATCGTATGGCTGATGTCGAAGCATTCGATGCGGGCGGGTGGCTCGGGCAGCTCGAGCGCGCTGCGCAGCGCCTCGAGGCGGCCGCCCGCACGGGCCCGCGCATGCCGGCGGGAAGCGATGGCCAGCTCGGCGTTCTTCTCCGCCATCGATAGCCAGGCGCGTTCCATCTCGTTCCTCGGCGCGCCGAGGTTTACCTTCTTGTCGGCGAACACCGCCGCCGTCTCCTCGCCTATCTCGCCGCCGACGATCAGCCGCGCGGGCGGCGGGTGCTCGAGGTAGTGCTGTTCGATGAAGGCCGCCAGGCCCTCGGCCGCATCAGCCTCGCCCTCGGCGGCCTTGGGGAAGAAGGCGCGATCGCCGAGGTGCAGGCCGCCGCGCACCATGGCGAGGTTGACGCACAGTTCGCCGTGGACGACGACGGCGGCAAGGACGTCGGCATCCTCCTCGCGCGTGGAACTCACGTACTGCCGGTGCAGCACGGCCTGCAGCGCGCGCACCTGGTCGCGCAGCGCGGCGGCTTCCTCGAAGCGCAATGCTTCCGCCGCCTCCTGCATCTGCGCCGTCAGGCGCTCGATCACCTCGCCCTGGCGTCCGCGCAGGAACAGTTCCGCCATGCGGACGTCGCGCGCGTACTCCTCCGCCGAGACCAGGCCGACGCACGGCCCCTTGCACAGATGGATCTGGTGCAGCAGGCAGGGCCGCGAACGGTGCGCGAAGACGGCGTTCTCGCAAGTGCGCAGCAGGAAGGTCTTCTGCAGCAGCAGCAGGCTTTCGCGCACCGCTCCGCCGCTTGGGAACGGGCCGAAGTACTTGGCCTTCTTGTCGAAGGCGCCGCGATGGAAGGCCAGCCGCGGCACCTCTTCCCCGGTCAGCATGATGTACGGATACGACTTGTCGTCGCGGAACAGGATGTTGTACTTGGGCGAGAGCTTCTTGATCAGCGTGTTCTCGAGGATCAGGGCTTCGGCCTCGGACCGCGTCGCGGTGATCTCGACGCTCCGTACCTGCTGGAGCATCAGCGTGATGCGCGGGCTGTGGCCGCCCTTCTGGAAATACGTCGAGACGCGCTTCTTCAGGTTCTTCGCCTTGCCGACGTAGAGCACGTGCCCGGCGGAGTCAAGGAAGCGATAGACGCCCGGCGACTCGGTCAGCGTCTCCAGGAAGCGGCGGGCATCGAAGCCGGCCGCCTCATTCGAGCTCGGCGCGGACGGCTCGGAAGACATCGTGGAACCCTTCGGCGGTGAGCCGCCGCGTCTGCGTGTTGTAGCGGCTGCAGTGGTAGCTGTCGATCAGGATCTTGCCGTCGGGCAGCTCGTGGCGCGCATTATGGGCGAAGGCATAAGCGCTCGCCTTGAGCCCCAGCGCCATGAGCGCGGCCTTGTGCGCGACGAGGCCGAGCGCCAGCATGACGCGCACGTCGGGCGAGTCGCGCAGCTCCGCCGTCAGCCATGCGTTGCAAGTGCGGATTTCCGAAGGCTCCGGCTTGTTCTCCGGCGGCAGGCACTTCACGGCGTTGCTGATGCGGCAGTCGATCAGCCGGAGCGGGTCGTCGGCCGAGACCGATTCCGGCTGGTTCGAGAAGCCGAAACGGTGCAGCGTGTCGTAGAGCAGTATGCCCGCGAAGTCGCCGGTGAAAGGACGCCCCGTCCGATTGGCGCCATGCATGCCGGGCGCCAGTCCGACGATCAGGAAGCGCGCGCGCGGATCGCCGAAGGGGGCGACGGGATGCGCGTAGTAGTCGGGGTGGCGGCTGCGGACGTCGGCGAGAAAGGCGGCAAGACGGGGACAGGCGGTGCAGCGATAAAGCGCGTCGTTCATTGCGATAGGATACCGGGCGATGGCCCTCTCCTGCGACATTTTCTGCTCGGTGGTCGACAACTTCGGCGATGCCGGCGTCTGCTGGCGGCTCGCCCGCCAGCTGGTCCGCGAGCACGGCTGGCGCGTGCGGCTGTGGATCGACGACGTGCGCCCGCTCTGCGGCCTGCGACCCGGCATCGACGCGGAAGGCGACCGCCAGGACGCGGATGGCGTCGAAGTCCGCCGCTGGGCCACGCCGTTTCCGGAAGCCGAACCCGCCGCCGTCGTCATCGAAGCCTTTGCCTGCGAGCTGCCGGCGTCCTATGTCGGCGCGATGACGCACGGAAAGCGGGTCTGGATCAACCTGGAGTACCTTTCCCCCGAAGCGTGGGTGGCGGACTTCCATGGCAAGGCCTCGCCGCACCCGCGCCTGCCGCTGACCAAGCACTTCTTCTTCCCCGGCTTCGTTGAAGGCACCGGCGGTCTCATCCGGGAACGCGACGCCGATTTCGGCGCGCGCCGGCCGAGCCCGGCGCTCAGCGTGTCGCTGTTCTGCTACGACAACCCCGCCCTGCCCGCCCTGCTCGACGCCTGGGCGGCGAGCCCCGAACCGATCGTCTGCCATGTCGCCGACGGATTGCCGCGCCGGCAGGTGGAGGCCTGGCTGCAACAGGCGTTCGCCCCGGGGAGCGAAGCGCGGCGCGGGGCGCTCGCCTTGCGCGCGCTGCCCTTCGTCGCGCAGCCGGAATACGATCGACTGCTCGGCGCCGGCGACTTGAACTTCGTGCGCGGCGAGGACTCGTTCGTCCGCGCGCAGTGGGCCGAGCGGCCCTTCGTGTGGCACATCTACCCGCAGCCCGATGCCGCGCACATCGCCAAGCTGGAGGCTTTCCTGGACCGCTACCTGGCCGGCCTCGATGTCGGCTCGGCACAGGCCTGCCGCCGCTTCTTTGCCGCGTGGAACGGAACGGGCGATGTCGCGGCCGCCTGGCCCGCCTTTCGCGCCGCCTTGCCGGCCCTCGAATCGCACGGCCGGGAGTGGGCCGCAGAGATCGCCAAACCGGGCAATCTCGCAGAAAACCTGGCGAAGTTCTGCCTGGAACGGCTATAATCCCGCGTTTTCCGATTTCCGCCCCAGGACGCTTCATGAAAACCGCACAGGAACTCCGCTCCGGCAACGTCATCATGGTCGGCAACGACCCGCTGGTGATCCAGAAGGCCGAATACAACAAGTCCGGCCGCAACGCCGCGGTCGTCAAGTTCAAGTTCAAGAACCTGCTGACCGGCACGCCGTCGGAAGCGGTGTACAAAGCCGACGACAAGTTCGAGCAGGTCGTCCCCGATCGCAAGGAATGCACCTATTCCTACTTCGCCGATCCGATGTACGTGTTCATGGACGCCGAGTACAACCAGTACGAGGTCGAGGCGGAGAACATGGCCGACGCCATCCCCTACATCGAAGACGGCATGCCGGTCGAGGTGGTGTTCTACGAGGGCAAGGCGATTTCCGTCGAAATGCCGAATTCCGTGGTGCGCGAAGTCGTCTACACCGAGCCGGCCGTCAAGGGCGATACCTCCGGCAAGGTGATGAAGCCGGCCAAGATCACCACCGGCCTCGAACTGCCCGTGCCGCTGTTCGTCGAAATCGGCGACAAGATCGAGATCGACACGCGTACCGGCGAGTACAAGAACCGCGTCAAGTAAGACCGCCGCCGCAGTTCACTGCAAGGGCCGCCGCGAGCGGCCCTTGTCGTTTCAGGCGAGGCGCGCGGCAGCGGCGCGGCCGGCCACGCAACGGGCGCTCTGGCCGAACTGGTCCGGCGCCAGCGCCGCCTGCGACGGCAGCAGGCGCTCGATGCGGCGGGCGCGCACGGGATCGAGGACGGGCTTCCAGCGCGCCAGCAGTTCACCGACCGCGTCCGGCGAGTTGCAGACGAGCAGCATGTCGCAGCCCGCGCCCCAGGCCGCATCGGCGCGCGCCACGATGTCGCCGGCGACGCTCGCCCCTTCCATCGACAGGTCGTCGCTGAAGATCACCCCGTCGAACGCAAACTCCTTCCTCAGCATCTCGATCCAGACCGGCGAAAAGCCCGCCGGCCGCGCATCGACCTTCGGATAGATGACATGGGCGGGCATGACGGCCTCGAGCTTGAGCGCACGGTAGGGTTCCAGGTCGGCCGCCATCTCGTCGCGGCCGCGCTGGTCCACGGGGATCGCCACGTGGGAATCGGCCTCCACCCAGCCGTGGCCGGGGAAGTGCTTGCCGCAGCTCGCCATGCCCGCCTCGCGCAGGCCCGCGATGAAGCTGCCGGCGAGTTCGATCACGGCCAGCGGATTCCGATGGAACGCCCGGTCGCCGATGACGCCGCTGCGGCCCCAGTCGAGGTCGAGCACGGGCGCGAACGACATGTCGACGCCCATGGCCCGGAGCTCGGCCGCGAGCGTGAAACCGATCGCCTGCGCAGCCGCCTTGGCCGCTTCCGGTTCCCGGTCCCACCAGTCGCCCAGCTTGCGCATGGCCGGCAGTCGGGTGAAGCCCTCGCGGAACCGCTGCACGCGGCCGCCCTCGTGGTCGACGGCGATCGGCATGCGGCGCAATTGGTGGATCTCGGCGCATAGCGCCTGGAGCTGGGCCGGCGCTTCGTAGTTGCGGCTGAAAAGGATCATGCCGCCCACCAGCGGATGTGTCAGTCTTTCGCGATCGAGGTCGGTGAGCCGGGTGCCGGCGATATCGATCATCAGGGGGCCCAGCAGGCTCATGTTTTCTCCACGACGACGAAGGCGACGGCGTAATCGCGCTCGTCGCTGAGGGACAGGTGGGCAGTCAGGCCGTTCTCGGCCATGTAGGCGGCCAGTGCCGGCGCGTAGCGGAATTCCGGCTTGCCGTAGGCGTCGTGGACGACGCCGATGGCGGGCAGCGTCGCCGGGGGGCGCACGCCGAGCCCGAGCGCCTTGCCCAGCGCTTCCTTGGCGGCGAAGCGCTTGGCGAGGAAGCGGCCGGGCGCGGTGCTGGCGCGGCAGTCGCCGTACTCCTCGGGCGACAGCAGCTTGTCGAGCGACTTCTCGCCATGGCGCGCGTACATTTCCTCCAGCCGGGAAACGGCGACGATGTCGGTGCCGATGCCGTGGATCATGCTTGCGCCGCCGCTTCGCGCATCAGCCGCTTCATCTCCCCGACCGCCTCGCGCATGCCGACGAAGACGGCGCGGCTGACGATGGCGTGGCCGATGTGCAGCTCGCGGATTCCCGGCAGGCGGGCCAGCGGCTGGACGTTGTAGTAGTTGAGCGCATGGCCGGCGTTGAAGCGCATGCCGAGGTCGCGGATGGCCTGCCCGGCCGCCTCGATCTTCGCCAGTTCCGCCACCACCGCCGGGCTCTCGGCGTCGCGCCCGCGGTCGTGGAAGGCATGCGCATAGGGGCCGGTATGGATCTCGCAGACGCGGGCGCCGATGCGCGCGGCGGCCTCGACCTGCGGCATCTCGGCGTCGATGAAGACGCTGGTGACGATGCCGGCGTCGGCGAGGCGCGCCACCGCGTCCTTGAGCTTGGCTACCTGCCCCGCGACGTCGAGCCCGCCTTCCGTGGTGACCTCATGGCGGCCTTCCGGCACCAGCATGGCCATTTCCGGCTTCAGCTCGCAGGCGATGCGCACCATCTCGTCCGTCGCCGCCATCTCGAGGTTGAGCTTGATCTGTGTGGTGTCGCGGAGCCGGCGCACGTCGTGATCCTGGATGTGGCGACGATCCTCCCGCAGGTGCACCGTGATGCCGTCGGCGCCGCCCAGGTGGGCTTCCACCGCTGCCCAGACCGGATCGGGCTCGTAGGTGCGGCGCGCCTGCCGGACGGTGGCGACGTGGTCGATGTTCACTCCCAGTTCGATCATGCGAGTTCCTTCTTATAGTTCCTGCAGCTCCACGAACACCCGCCGCGACTGCAGCGGCTGCCCCCCCAGGTAGTGGCCCACCAGCTGGCGCATCAGGCCCTTGCTCTCGGCCAGCGTGCGCGGATCGGCGTAGTCGTCGGCCGCCAGGTCGAGCAGCGTCTTGCCCGAAATCGTCGGCAGTCCCTCGTCGCCGGCGGCCGGCACGGCGCCGCGTTCCACCAGGTACAGGTACTGCCGGTCGGCTTGCACCGGTTCGCCGCTGCCCGCCTCGCGGTCAAGCGCAAGACCGTAGCCGAGTTCGCGCAGCAGGATCTTTTCGAACCGGCGCAGTTCGGCCGCTTCCGCGGCCCCGCGCGACAGGGCGGTCAGTGCGTCACCGTAGGCGTCGAAGAGGACGGCGTGGGCGTCCTCGCGCGGCAGCAGCTTGAGCAGCAGTTCGTTCAGATAATAACCGAGCAGCAGACATTTCCCGGTCAGCAGCGGCAGGCCGCCGACCCATTCGGCCTTGGCCAGGGTCTTCACTTCGCCGCCGCCGAACCAGGACAGTTCGAGCGGCTGGAAGCTCATCAGGACGCCGCGCAGCGCCGAGCGCGGACGCCGCGCCCCACGGGCCAGCACGGCAAGCCGGCCGAAGTCGCGCGCAAAGACGTCGAGCACCAGGCTGGTCTCGCTGTAGGGATGGGCATGCAGGAGGTAAGCCGCCGTGCCGTCGATGCGCTGCTTTGCCGCCATGGCGATTCCTAGTCCGGGCCGTAGCCGAGACTCTTCAGCGCCCGTTCGTCGTCGGCCCAGCCGCTCTTGACCTTGACCCAGGTTTCGAGCCAGACCTTGCCGCCGAAAAGCTTCTCCATGTCCTTGCGCGCGTCCGACGACATGCGCTTGAGCCGCTCGCCGCCCTTGCCGATGACGATCGCCTTGTGGGCCGCCTTGTCGACCACCACGGCGGCGTGGATGCGGCGCAACTCGCCCTCCTGCTCGAACTTCTCGATTTCGACGGCAACGCCGTAGGGCAGTTCCTCGCCGAGGTTGCGGAACAGCTTCTCGCGCAGGAGTTCGGCCGCCAGGAATCGCTCCGAGCGGTCGGTGATGTCGTCGGCTTCGAAGATGTGCGGCTGCTCGGGCAGGTAGGCGGCCGTCGCCTTGAGCAGTTCGGCCACGCCGTGCCCCTTCTCGGCGCTCAGCGGGACGATCTCGGAGAACGGATGCTCCGTGGCGATCTTCTCGATGAAGGGCAGCAGCAACGACCGGTCCTTGAGCTGGTCCACCTTGTTGATCACCAGCACCACCGGGTGGTCGTTGGGCAGCAGCCTGACGATTTCCCGCTCGCCGCCACCCCAGCGGCCCGCCTCGATGAGGAACAGCACGACATCCACATCCGCCAGCGCCTGGGTGACGCTGCGGTTCATCAGGCGGTTGAGGGCATTCTTGTGCTGCGTCTGGAAGCCCGGCGTATCGACGAATATGAACTGGCAGTCGCTGTCGCCGACGTCGGTCGTCAGGATGCCGCGCACCTGGTGGCGGGTCGTCTGCGCCTTGCGCGAGGTGATGCTGACCTTGGCGCCGACCAGCCGGTTGGTGAGCGTCGATTTGCCGACGTTCGGCCGCCCGACGACCGCCAGCGTTCCGGTGCGCGTCGTCATTTCGCCGCCTTCAGCAGGGCGAGGGCGGCGCGAGCCGCCTCCTGTTCGGCGCCGCGCCGGCTGGAGCCGCCGCCCTTGACGCGGATGCCCAGGCTGGGCAGGCTGCATTCCACTTCGAACTCCTGCGCATGTGCCTCGCCGTGCGTAGCGACCAGCATGTACTGGGGCAGCGGCAGCTTGCGTCCCTGCAGCGCTTCCTGCAGGGAAGTCTTGGGATCCTTGCCGGAATCCTTGGGATCCAGCCCGGCCACCAGCGGCTGGAACAGCCGTTCGATGGTCTCGCGGGCGGCCTCGAATCCCGCTTCAACGTAAATGGCGCCGAAGATCGCCTCGAGCGCGTCGGCAAGGATCGAGGGCCGCCGGAATCCGCCGCTCTTGAGCTCGCCCTCGCCGAGGCGCAGGTAATTGCCGAGGTCGAGGCTCTGCGCAATCTGCGCCAGCGATTCCTGGCGCACGAGGTTGGCACGCTGGCGGGACAGCTCCCCTTCGTTGAGCGTGCCGAAGCGCTGGTAGAGCGCCGCGGCGATGACGCAATCGAGGACGGCGTCGCCGAGGAATTCGAGCCGCTCGTTGTGCGGCGAGCCGAAGCTGCGGTGCGTCAAGGCCTGCTGCAGCAGTTCCGCCTTCGAGAACTTGAAGCCGAGGGCGGACTCCAGGCGGGCAGCCGGCATCACTGAGCCGAGGAACCCTCGAAATCGATCAGCAGGCTGACCGGGCCCGTGAGCGGAATCTTCTTCTCGTAGGCGAACGAGATCACCACGTCGTTGCCTTCCTTGGTGATGTCGAGATCGTCGCCGGTGACCGCCGTGACGTTGTCGATCATCTTGCGCCGGTCGAAGTTGCGGCGGATGTCCGCCACGCTGCCGGTGCGGGCGGCCGGATCCTGCGCGGTCTCCTTGACCGAGTTGAGGATCGCTCGGTACTCCATGTACTCGGGCATGACCTTGATGCCCAGCAATGCCACCAGGATCAGCAGCACGCATATGAAGATCATGCCGATCAGGCTGAGTCCGGTCTCTCTGTCGATGTTCTTGTAGTTCATTTGAACGATCCTATGCGTTGCAGGTCGCTGAAGTTGAACCAGATGAAGAACGCCCTGCCGACGATGTTCTGGTCCGGCACGAAGCCCCATACCCGGCTGTCCTGCGAATTGTCGCGATTGTCGCCCATCATCAGGTAGTTGCCGGGCGGCACCTCGCACGTGAAGCCTTCGCTATTGTAGTGACAATTGTCGCGGAACGGGAACTGCATCACCTGCGAGACATAGGGCGGCGCCTCGTCCTCGATCAGGATGTCGTGCTTGACGTTGCCGATGGTCTCCTCGTAGCGCGGCGTGACGATCATGCGATCCTTGTCGACATAGTCGTCGATGCGCTTGACGGGAAGCGGCTGGCCGTTGATGGTCAGGCGCTTGTTGAGGTAAGCGACCTTGTCGCCCGGGAGACCGATGACGCGCTTGATGTAGTCCTTCGACGGGTCGACCGGCCAGCGAAAGACCATGACGTCGCCGCGCTGCGGCGAGCCCACCTCGATGATCTTCTTGTCGATCACCGGCAGCCGGATGCCGTAGACGAACTTGTTGACCGCGATAAAATCGCCCACCAGCAGCGTGGGAATCATCGAGCCCGACGGGATCTTGAACGGCTCGACGATGAACGAGCGCAGCACGAACACGATCAGGATGACCGGGAAGAAGCTGGCCCCGTACTCGACCCAGAAGGGTTCCTTGGCATCGGGTGCGCGCCGCTTGCGGAAAACGTAGCGATCGGCCAGCCAAAGCACTGCCGTCGCCACCAGCAGCACGAAAAGTATCAGGGCGAAGTTCATGTCGGTCCTTGTTGTTGGCTACTTGTCGCCGACCCGCAGCACCGCCAGGAAGGCCTCTTGGGGTATTTCGACGCTGCCGACCTGCTTCATGCGCTTCTTGCCGGCCTTCTGCTTCTCCAGCAGCTTCTTCTTGCGCGTGATGTCGCCGCCGTAGCACTTGGCCAGCACGTCCTTGCGCATCGCCTTGACGTTCTCGCGCGCGACGATGGTGGAGCCGATTGCCGCCTGGATTGCGACGTCGTACATCTGCCGCGGGATCAGTTCGCGCATCTTGGCCGCCAGCTCGCGCCCGCGGTAGGGTGCGTTGGCGCGGTGCACGATGATGGACAGCGCGTCGACCTTGTCGCCGTTGATCAGCACGTCGAGCTTCACCACGTCGGCGGCGCGGTATTCCTTGAAGTCGTAGTCGAGCGAGGCGTAGCCGCGCGACACGGACTTCAGCTTGTCGAAGAAGTCCATCACCACTTCGGCCATCGGCATGTCGTAGGTCAACTGCACTTGGCGGCCGTGGTAGGCCATGTTCACCTGCGCGCCGCGCTTCTGCTCGCATAGGGTGATCACCGCGCCCAGGTAGTCCTGCGGCACGAAAATCTTCGTCGTGATGATCGGCTCGCGGATCTCCGCCATCTTCTGGACGTCGGGCAGCTTCGAGGGATTCTCGACCTCGATCACCGTGCCGTCGCGCAGCAGCACCTCGTACACCACCGTCGGCGCCGTCGTGATCAAGTCCTGGTCGAACTCCCGCTCCAGGCGTTCCTGCACGATCTCCATGTGCAGCAGGCCGAGGAAGCCGCAGCGGAAGCCGAAGCCGAGCGCCTGCGACACTTCCGGCTCGTATTGCAGCGAGGCGTCGTTGAGATGCAGCTTCTCCAGCGAGTCGCGCAGTCCGTCGTACTGGTTGGCCTCGACCGGATAGAGGCCGGCGAACACCTGCGGCTTGATCTCCTTGAAGCCGGGCAGCGGCGCGTCGGCCGGCCGGTCGACGCGGGTGATGGTGTCGCCGACCTTGGCCGACTTGAGTTCCTTGATCCCCGAGATGACGAAGCCCACCTGCCCCGCCGACAAGGCTTCGCGCGCTGCCGATTTCGGGGTGAACACGCCGACCTGGTCGCACAGATGCTCGGCACCGGTCGACATCAAGCGGATCTTGTCCTTGGCGCGCAGCGTGCCGTCGACGACGCGCACCAGCATCACGACGCCAACGTAGTTGTCGAACCAGGAATCGATGATCAGCGCCTTGAGGGGCGCATCGGCGTCGCCCTGCGGCGGCGGGATGCGGGCGATGACCGCCTCGAGGATGTCGTCGATGCCCATGCCGGTCTTCGCGGAGCACGGCACCGCGTCGCTGGCGTCGATGCCGATGACGTCCTCGATCTCCTGGCGGGCGGCGTCCGGATCGGCCTGCGGCAGGTCCATCTTGTTGAGCACCGGCACCACTTCGACGCCCAGCTCGATGGCGGTGTAGCAGTTGGCGACCGTCTGCGCCTCGACGCCCTGGGAGGCATCCACCACCAGCAGCGCGCCTTCGCAGGCGGACAGCGAACGGCTGACCTCGTAGGAGAAGTCGACGTGCCCCGGCGTGTCGATCAGGTTCAGGTTATAGCGCTGGCCGTCGCGGGCGACGTATTGCAGGGCGGCGGTCTGCGCCTTGATGGTGATGCCGCGCTCGCGCTCGAGGTCCATCGAGTCGAGCACCTGCGCCTCCATTTCGCGGTCCGACAACCCCCCGCAGCGCTGAATGATGCGGTCGGCCAGCGTGGACTTGCCGTGGTCGATGTGGGCGATGATGGAGAAGTTGCGGATATGCTGCATGGGCGGAAATAAAAAAGGTGCCGATTCAGCACCTTGGGCACACCAAACGAGGCCTGGATTTTAGCGGATTCCAGCCAGATATTCACGCACTTTCGCGACGTCGAGGAAGTAGTGGCAGAGTTCGCGGCCCTCCGCTTCAAGGACGGGAACCAGTTCGTCGTATTTCGCCTCGAGCGCGGGATCGGAATCGACGTCGATGACCTCGACCGAGAACGCATGCTGGCCGCGCAAGGCTTCCAGCGCGGCCAGCATGTCCTCGCAGAGATGGCAGTAGGTCCTGCCGTAAAGCCTGAACTCCGCCTTACTTGTCACTGACGCCCTTGATGGTGATGAAGGTCTGCCCGTCGCCCCGCTTCACCAGCAGGGTGATGGTCGAGGCCTTGTCGATCCTCGAGATCAGGCCGTTGAACTGCTCGACCGTCTTGACCTCCGATTGCTGCCCCTTGTCGATCAGCGACAGGATGATGTCGCCCGGCCGCAGGTCGGTGCGCAGCCCCGCGTTGCGCACGTCCTCGACGACCAGCCCATGCTGGATGCCGAGCTGGCGCTTCTGCTCGGCGTTCGGCTCGGCCAGCACGAGGCCGAGGCGGTTGGCCGGGGCCGCGCTGCCCGGCTTGCCCTGGCGTCCGCCGCGCGCCGCAGCCTTGTCGTCCTGCATCTCGCCGACGGCGACGCTGACCGATCGGGTCCCGCCCTTGCGCCAGACTTCGAGCGTCGACTTCGTCCCCGGACGGGTCGAACCGACCAGGCGCGGCAGGTCGCTCGACTGGCCGACCGCCTTGCCGTCGAACTTGAGGATGATGTCGCCGGCCTCGACGCCGGCCTTGTCGGCCGGGCTGTTCTTCTCGACGCTCGTCACCAGGGCGCCGACGGGCTTCGCCAAGCCGAACGAATCGGCCAGCTCCTTGGTGACTTCCTGGATCACCACACCCAGGCGCCCGCGGCTGACATGCCCGGAGGCCTTCAGCTGCGACTGCACGTCCATCGCCACGTCGATCGGGATGGCGAAGGCGATGCCCTGGTAGCCGCCGGACCGGCTGTAGATCTGCGAATTGATGCCGACCACCTCGCCCTTCATGTTGAACAGCGGCCCGCCGGAATTGCCGGGGTTGATGGCGACGTCGGTCTGGATGAACGGCACGTAGTTCTCCTGCGGCAGCGCGCGTCCCTTGGCGCTCACGATGCCCGCCGTCACGCTCGAGTCGAAGCCGAACGGCGAGCCGATGGCAATCACCCATTCGCCGACCCTGAGCTTGCCGGGATCCCCGATCTTCACCACCGGCAGGCCGGAGGCCTCGATGCGGATCAGCGCCACGTCGGTGCGCGCGTCGGCGCCCAGCACCTTGGCCTTGAACTCGCGCTTGTCCGTCAGGCGGACCAGCACCTCGTCGGCGCCTTCGACGACATGCGCGTTGGTCAGGATCAGGCCGTCCGGACTGATGATGAAGCCGGAACCGAGAGACTGGTTCTTGAATTCATGCGGAACGGCGGGGAAGCCGTGCGGCATGAAGCGGCGGAACAGCTCGAAGGCCGGATCGTTCTCGTCGAACGGGAACTGCGGCATCGCGCGGTTCTGCTTGATGATCTGCGTCGTGCTGATATTCACGACGGCCGGCCCCTGCTTCTCCACCAGTTCCGTGAAGTCCGGCAACTGCGCGGCGGCCAGCAGCGGCGCGGCGATCAGGAAAAAAGACACGAAGAGTCGCTTGAGCATCTCACGCTTCCTTTTCAATGGATCAGGACAAATCAGTGCTTGAGCGTCAGGCGGAGCCAGGACTCCCGGCTCCGTGCCATGCGCAGGTTCATGGCGCGCAGAATCATGAGTCCGATGGCAAGTCCGAACGCCGCGCCCGCGATAGCCGGCAGCCCGTCGCCGAATCGGGCCATCGCCGCCGCCGCCCCGCCGATGACGAAGCCCAGCGGCATCAGGTAGGACAGCAGCGCCGCCTTCAGCACGGCCCCTTCCGGCACCGAGAGGACGACCCGGTCGCCGACGCGCGCGCCCACCGTGTTGCGCACGGCATAACGCCGCGGCCCCGCCTGCGGCTTGCCGCATCCGCCCTTGTCGCCGCACTTGCCGCATGCCGAGGGCAATCCTTCGACTTCGACTATCGCGTATTCCCCGGCGATCGCTGTGACCAGCGCCTCGCTTTCATTGCCTCCGACCGGGCTGCAGCCCTCGACCTTCGCCTCGCTCAGGTCAGCCTCCGCAATTTCTTGGTCATTTCTTCTTCATCTCCATGCCATCCCCCACAGCCTTCAGGCTGGCGGGCGGCAGATCTCCCATGACGACCAGCAGGTGGCCGTCGGCAATGCGCTTGTAGATGTTGACGGTCCCCATGGCGAATTGCCCCGTTTCCGGCTTCGCCGAACCGGTGAGTTGCTCGATGAAGACGGAGAATGCCGCCAGCCCGTCGGAGAACACGATGTGCGTCATCCCGGGGAGCCCGGGATGCATCTCGCGCTTCATCCCCATGATCTTGCGGAAGCCGGCCAGCGGCGTCCGGAACAGCCATTGGTCGTCATCGCCGCTGCGGGTGCGCACGTTGACGACCTTCCAGTCGCCGCCCGACATGGCCGGCGCCTCCCTGAGCGCCTTGCGGTCCACCGGGCCGCCGATGTGCAATTCGGTGAATGCGAACGTCTCGATCGGCTCGCCGCGCTCGTTCACCAGCCGCGCCTTGAGCGGTATTCCGGTGCGGGTGTCCACCCAGAACTGGCGGCCGTAACGCAACTGGTCCTTCGGTTCCACCACGATCGACTGGCTGTCGAAACCCGCCACCCGCGCGGTCGCGCCTTTGCGGATGTTGTAATGCTCGGCGAGGCCGGCCAGGCTGGCGGGCAGCAAGGCCGGAAACGTCTGCCGGCCAGCGCTGCGCTGCTCGATCACCAGCAGCCGGCTCTCCGGCAGGAAGCACTTGACTTCGTCATTGATGCGCAGCACCTGGCGGGGGCTGCCGTCCAGCACCTCGATGCGCTCGAGTTCGTTGCCGTGGTCGACCAGGTGGGTGATGCGCGAGGTCTCGGTCTTCGAACCGTTCTGGTAGATGAAGGTGCCGCTGTAGGTCAGCTTCCTGGGGGCCTCGGCGACCCGGTACAGCCAGTCGAGCGCGTCGTCCGGAGCCTGCGCCAGCGCCAGTGCGGGCAGGGCAAGCCACAAACCGACCAGCGCGGCAATCAGCCGCGCCTTCATTTCGCGGGAGCCACGCCTATGGCGGCCACCGTGCGGATATGCTCGGTTCCGCCGCGGAACTCGAGCAAGCTCGCTTGCGCTTCGTGCGCGATGAGGAATTCCCGCATGTCGGGCGATGCCTGCCGCACCTGCACCACCGGGACAGCGGCGCCGCTGCCCGCGGCAACCGGCGCGCCTTCGTTCTTGGCGACCGTCATCATCGGCGCCGGAGCCTGCGCCACCATCGACGGTTCGGTCGTGCGATTGGTGCCCAGCGCCAGCCAGCCAACGACGGCGACGCCGGCCAAGGTAGCCGCCAGGGCGAGCGTGTGGCGGCGCCAGGCGTCGTGCCGCGGCGCGGCCGCGCGCGGCGCCAGAACGGTGGGTTCGGCGTCCAGGGCAGCCATGACCCGGGCGGTCAGCTCGACGTTGAGATCGCGTTCCCCTTTCAGCGTATCGCCGACCAGTTGGTACTCCAGCCAGCGATCGCGCAGTTCTTCGTCCTGCCGCAGCGCGGCGAACAGGGCTTGCGCCTCATGCTCGGCGATTTCACCGTCCATGAGCCCCGAAAGCTTCGTCTTCATGATCTCACCACTTGATGATTACCTTCTACCACCGTCGATCCGGGCCGGTATCCAGCAACGGGCGCAGTTTATCCGCAATCGCATCGCGCGCGCGGAAGATGCGCGAGCGCACGGTACCGATCGGACAATCCATCACCTGTGCAATTTCCTCGTACGACAACCCTTCGATTTCGCGCAAGGTGATCGCCGTGCGCAGGTCGTCGGGCAGCTTCTCCATCGCGGCGTTGACCGTGTCGGCGATCTGCTTGGACATCAGCAGGTGCTCCGGCGTGTCGGCGTCGCGCAGCAGGTCGCCTTCGGCATACGACTCCGCCTCCTCGCTATCGACCTCCGTCGAGGTCGGCGCGCGGCGGCCGTTGGCGACCAGCCAGTTCTTCGCGGTGTTGACGCCGATGCGGTACAGCCACGTGTAGAAGGCGCTGTCCCCCCGGAAATTGGGCAAGGCACGGTACGCCTTGATGAACGTTTCCTGGGCCACATCTTCCACCTCCGCGGCATCGCGTATCAGGCGCGACAAGAGCCGGACCAGCTTGCGCTGATACTTGGCGACCAGCAGTCCGTAGGCCTGCTTGTCACCGGCTTGCACGCGCTCTACGAGCGCCTGATCTGCTTCGCGGTCTCCCATGTGCCCTGATTCTTGCCTGTGTCGCTGGTGAGATACAAGCAGTATACCCGAACAGGGTACTCGGGAATTCCGCTCCCACAGCGTCTTTCCGCTGGCTAAAAGACCTACGGTTTTCTGAATAGTTCCACAGCACCAAGGGGCAATACCGGACAACGCCCGTGCTATATTCGCGCCCTCTATGGCGCGCGACTATCTCAGCCACTACGACGTCCTTGTCATCGGCAGCGGACTGGCCGGACAGTCGTTGGCACTGAGGCTGGCCGAATCGAAGCGCGTCGCCCTCGTCACCAAGCGATCCCTCGAAGAGACTGCCACCGCCTGGGCACAGGGCGGCATCGCCGCCGTGCTGGACGCGGCGGACTCCGTCGATGCCCACATTCAGGACACCTTCACGGCCGGCGCCGGCTTGTGCAACCCCGAAGCGACGCGCTTCGTCGTCGAGCATGGCCACGGCGCCATCGACTGGCTTATCGCCCAGGGCGTTCCCTTCACCCGCGACGGTTCCGCCTTCGGCTACCACCTGACGCGCGAGGGCGGCCACAGCCACCGGCGCATCATCCATGCCGACGACGCCACCGGCGCCGCCGTGCAGACGACCCTGACCGAGAAGGTCCGGCATCACCCGAACATCACGGTGCTCGAGAACCATATCGGGATCGACCTCATCACCGGCGGGAAGCTCGGCCTGAAGGCGCAGCGCTGCTGGGGCGCCTACCTGCTGGACATCGAGAACGAGCGCATCGTGACGGTCGGCGCGACCCACACGGTGCTCGCGACCGGCGGCGCCGGCAAGGTGTATCTGTATACGACCAACCCGGATACGGCCACCGGCGACGGCATCGCCATGGCCTGGCGGGCCGGCTGCCGGGTGGCGAACATGGAATTCGTGCAGTTCCATCCGACCTGCCTCTACCACCCGCACGAAAAGTCCTTCCTCATCACCGAGGCCATGCGGGGCGAAGGCGGGCTGCTGCGCCTGCCCGACGGCACCCGCTTCATGCCCGAGCACGACGCCCGGGCTGAACTGGCGCCGCGCGACATCGTCGCCCGCGCCATCGACTTCGAGATGAAGCGGCTCGGCATCGACTGCGTGTTCCTCGACGTCACCCACAAGTCGCCGGTATTCATCGCCCACCACTTCCCCAACATCTACGCGCGCTGCCAGAAGCTGGGCATCGACATCTCGCGCCAGCCGATCCCGGTGGTTCCGGCCGCGCACTACACCTGCGGCGGCGTGATGGTCGACCTGGCCGCGCGCACCGACGTGCCGGGGCTGTACGCGATCGGCGAGACGGCCTGCACCGGGCTGCATGGCGCCAACCGCCTGGCCAGCAATTCGCTGCTGGAATGCGTCGTCTACGCGGAAGCCGCGGCGCGCGACATCCTCGCCGACAAGGCGCCCAAGGCGCCCAAGCTGCCCCAGTGGGACGAGAGCCGCGTCACCGACGCCGACGAGGAGATCGTCATCTCGCATAACTGGGACGAACTGCGGCGCTTCATGTGGGACTACGTCGGCATCGTCCGGACCAACAAGCGCCTCGAGCGCGCGATGCACCGCATCAAGCTGCTCGAGAGCGAGATCGACGAGTACTACGCGAACTTCCGGGTCACCAACGACCTGATCGAGTTGCGCAACCTGGTGCTGACGGCGCACCTGATCGTCAAGAGCGCGCAGCTGCGCAAGGAGAGCCGCGGGCTGCACTTCAGCCGCGACTATCCCGAGATGCTGCCGACGCCCAAGGAAACCGTCCTCAAGCCTCCGCTGCGCTAGCCTTCCAGCGCAACCACAGCCTCAGCCGGCGGTGGCCGTCGCCTTCCAATGCATCGGGCGGCAGCGCCAGCGATGCCCGCCCCTCCCCGATCCGCAGCAGCAGCGTAACCAGCCAGGGGAAGACCACCGTCCGGGGATCCACCGCGGCGGACTGCCGCATGCCGTCGCGCCCGCGGACGTCGAGCGTGCCGTCGGCCTTCAGCGTCAAGGCAGCGAAGGGAGCCCGCAGCACTTGGCGCCGCAGGGCGAAGACCAGCGAACCGGCAAGCAGGCCGCCGGCGCCCAGCGCTGCCAGCGATGGAAGGCCGATCAGCAGCACGCCGGCCGCAACCGCGGCATGGGCGAGGCACAGCGCGGCCGCCAGGGACCGCGAAGGCTTGATCTCGAGGGTGACGGGCAGCTGCACTGCCCTCCTCCGTCACACGCGGCGGAACGCCAGCGTGCCGTTGGTGCCGCCGAAGCCGAAGTTGTTCTTCATGGCGACGTCGATCTTCATCTGGCGCGCCTCGTTGGCGCAGTAATCGAGGTCGCACTCCGGGTCCTGCTCGAAGATGTTGATGGTCGGCGGCGCGACCTGATGATGGACGGCCAGCGCGGTCAATACCGATTCCAGGCCGCCGGCGCCGCCCAGCAGGTGGCCGGTCATCGACTTGGTGGAACTGACCACCACTTTCCTGGCGGCGTCGCCGAAGGCGAGCTTGATCGCCTCGGTCTCGTTCTTGTCGCCCAGCGGCGTCGAGGTGCCATGGGCATTGACGTACTGCACGGCGTCGGGATTGAGCCCGGCATCCTTCAGCGCATTCACCATGCTGCGGCGCGGGCCGTCGGTATCCGGCGCGGTCATGTGGTAGGCGTCGCCGCTCATGCCGAAACCGGCGAGTTCGGCGTAGATCTTCGCGCCGCGCTTCTTGGCGTGTTCGTACTCCTCGATCACCATGACGCCCGAACCTTCGCCGAGGACGAAGCCGTCGCGGCCCTTGTCCCACGGACGGCTCGCCGTCGCCGGGTCGTCGTTGCGCGTGGACAGCGCCTGCGCCGAGGAGAAGCCGCCGATGGCCAGCGGCGTCACGGTCGACTCCGCCCCGCCGCACACCATCACGTCGGCATCGCCGTACTGGATCATGCGCAGGCTGGTGCCGATGGCGTGCAGGCCCGTCGTGCAGGCCGTCACCACCGCGATGTTGGGACCCTTCATGCCGAACATGATCGACAGGTTGCCGGAGATCATGTTGATGATGGTGCCCGGGATGAAGAACGGCGAGATCTTGCGCGGGCCGCCGCCAAGGTAGTCGTTGTGCGTGTCCTCGATCATCGGCAGGCCGCCGATGCCGGACCCGATGTTGACGCCGATGCGCTCGGCGTTTTCGGGCGTCACCGTCAAGCCGGAATCGCGGATCGCCTGGATCCCCGCCGCCATGCCGAAATGGATGAAAGTATCCATCCGGCGCGCTTCCTTTGGCGACAGGTAGGCAGCGACGTCGAACCCCTTGACCTCGCCGGCCACCTGCGACTTGAAGGCGCTGGCGTCGAACTTGGTGATGTTCGTGATGCCGCTCTTGCCGGCAACGATGTTGGCCCAGGCTTCAGATACGCTATTGCCGACCGGCGAGACGATGCCCAGACCGGTCACGACGACTCTACGACGCGACAAGGTGATCTCCAGCGATGACGGGGAATTCCGGCGAGGACTCGCCGATTACTTCTTGAGGTTCTTGTTGATGTAGTCGACGGCTTGCTGAACGGTGGTGATCTTCTCGGCTTCTTCGTCCGGAATCTCGCACTCGAATTCCTCCTCGAGGGCCATCACCAGTTCGACGGTGTCGAGCGAATCGGCGCCCAGGTCGTCGACGAACGAGGATTCGGTCTTGATGTCCGCCTCGTTCACGCCAAGCTGCTCAGCGACGATCTTCTTGACGCGTTGTTCGATGTTCTCCATTTATTGCTCCTTCCCTGATGAACGGGTGTGATGGTTAAACCCGCGTAGTTTACCAAAATGGACTGGCCCAAGGTGGGTCAGGCCATGTACATGCCACCGTTGACGTGCAGCGTGGTCCCGGTGATGTAGCCGGCTTTCGGGCCGGCCAGGAACGCGACGGCGGCGGCGACGTCGTCGGCCTTGCCGAAGCGGTTGAGCGGCACCTTCTGGAGGATGGCGTCGCGCTGCGCTTCGGGCAGCGCGCGGGTCATGTCCGTATCGATCAAGCCCGGCGCGATGCAATTGACGGTGATGTTGCGGCTGCCCAGTTCCTGCGCCAGTGCGCGCGTCATGCCGGCCACACCGGCCTTGGCCGCGCAGTAGTTGGCCTGTCCCGGGTTGCCGGCAGCGCCGACCACCGAAGTGATGTTGATGATGCGTCCGGCGCGCGCCTTCATCATGCCGCGCATGACGAGCTTGGAGAGGCGGAACACCGCCTTGAGGTTGGTGTCGATGACGGCATCCCACTCCTCGTCCTTCATGCGCATCGAGAGGTTGTCGCGGGTGATGCCGGCGTTGTTGACCAGGATCGACACGGCGCCGAACTTCTTCTCGATCTCGCCGATCACCGCCTCGCAGGCCGCCGCGTCGGTGACGTCGAGCACCGTGCCCCAGCCCTTGATGCCGGCCGCGTCGAGCGCCTGCTGAATCTCCGTAGCGCCCGCATCCGAGGTCGCCGTGCCGACGACCGCCGCACCTTCTGCGCCGAGCGCCGCTGCGATGGCCCGGCCGATGCCGCGAGTGGCGCCCGTAACCAGGGCAACTTGTCCTGCCAGTGCGCTCATGTTTTATCCCTTCACCGCGGCCAGCGCCGACTCGACGCCGGCGAGATCCGCCATGGCGCCGCCGGCCAGGCCGTCGGCGCAACGCTTGACAAGCCCGGCCAGCACCTTGCCGGGGCCGCATTCGAAGACGTGGGTGACGCCGGCCGCCTGCATGGCGCGCATGGTTTCGACCCAGCGCACCGGCGCGGCGGCCTGGCGGCCGAGCGCATCCTTGATGGCCGCGGGATCCGCGGGCGTGGCGACATCGACGTTGTTGAGGACGGGAATCGCCGGCGCGGCCAGCGTGAGTTCGGCCAGCCGGAGCTTCAGCTTGTCCGCCGCCGGCTGCATCAGCGAGCAGTGGAACGGCGCCGACACCGGCAGCATCACGGCACGCTTGGCGCCCTTGCCCTTGCAGGCCTCGGCCGCGCGTTCCACCGCGGCCTTGTGCCCGGCGATCACGGTCTGCTCCGGCGCATTGAAGTTCACCGCCTGCACGACCTGACCCTGCGAGGCTTCGCGGCACGCGGCGCCCACGGTCGCGGCGTCGAGGCCCAGGACAGCGGCCATGGCGCCCTCGCCTGCCGGCACCGCTTCCTGCATCGCCTTGGCGCGCAGTTCGACGAGCGGCACGGCATCAGCCAGCGGGATCACGCCCGCGGCCACCAGCGCCGAGTATTCGCCGAGGCTGTGCCCGGCGACCATGGCCGGCTGCAGGCCGCCCTTTTCCAGCCAGAGGCGATACACCGCGATGCCGGCCGTCAGCATCAGCGGCTGGGTGTTGACCGTCTGGTTGAGCGCTTCGGCGGGCCCTTCGGTCACCAGTTGCCAGAGGTCGCGGCCCAGCGCCTTCGACGCCTCGTCGAAGGTGGCGCGGATGACCGGGCTGTCGCCGTAGGCGGCCATCATCCCAAGCGACTGGGAACCTTGGCCGGGGAACACGAGTGCGAACTTCATGCGTTTAATC
>DASVZD010000276.1:0-11569 GCA_036391815.1 Rhodocyclaceae bacterium | reverse complement strand
ACGACTACCACGTCTTCGGCACCGACAAGGTCGGCCAGGACGTTCTCTACCTGGCCCTGAAGAGCATCCGCACGGGCGTCATCATCGGCACGCTGACGACGCTGATCATGCTGCCGGCGGCGGTGCTGCTGGGCATCGTCGCGGGCTACGTCGGCGGCTGGGTCGACGACGCCATCCAGTACGTCTACACGACGCTCAACTCGATCCCCGGCGTGCTGCTGATCGCGGCCGCCGTGCTGATGATGCAGGTGGTCATCGACACCCATCCCGGCTGGTTCTCCACCTCGGCGGAGCGCGCCGACGCGCGCCTGCTGGCGCTGTGCGCGATCCTCGGCGTGACCAGCTGGACGGGGCTGTGCCGCCTGCTGCGCGGCGAGACGCTCAAGCTGCGCGAGATGGAATACGTGCAGGCGGCGCGCGCCTTCGGCGTGCCGCCGCTGGCCATCATGCTGCGGCACATCCTGCCCAACCTCATGCACATCGTGCTGATCTCGCTGGTGATGGACTTCTCCGGCCTGGTGCTGGCCGAGGCCGTGCTGTCCTACGTCGGCATCGGCGTCGATCCCAACACCATCAGCTTCGGCACCATGATCAACGCCGCGCGGCTGGAACTGGCGCGCGAGCCCATGGTCTGGTGGTCGCTGGCGGCGGCGTTCAGCTTCATGTTCGCGCTGGTGCTGGCAGCCAATCTCTTTGCCGACGTCGTCCGCGACGCCTTCGATCCGCGCGCCTCATGACGACCCTGCTCTCCGTCAGCGATCTCGCCGTCGCCATCGGCGGCACCCGGCCCGTCGACGGCATCTCGTTCGACATCGCGCCGGGCGAGACCTTTGCGCTGCTCGGCGAATCGGGCTGCGGCAAGTCGATGACGGCGCTGTCGCTGATGCGCCTGCTGCCCGGCGTCGCGCGCATCGCCGGCGGCAGCGTCCTGCTCGAAGGCCGCGACCTGCTGGCGCTGCCGGAAGCCGGCATGCGCGGCCTGCGCGGCGGCGGCATGGCGATGATCTTCCAGGAGCCGGCGACCAGCCTCAATCCCGTCATGACGATCGGGCGGCAGATCGGGGAGGCGCTGTCGCTGCATGCGGCGGAAGGCAAGGCGCGCGCGCTCGAGCTGCTGTCCGCCGTCGGCATTCCCGATCCGCGCCGGCGGCTCGACGAATACCCGTTCCAACTCTCCGGCGGCATGAAGCAGCGCGTCATGATCGCCATGGCGCTGGCCGGCAACCCGAAGCTGCTGATCGCCGACGAGCCGACCACGGCGCTCGACGTCACCATCCAGGCGCAGGTGCTCGACCTGCTGAAGAGCCTGCAGCAGACCCGCGACATGGCGATCCTGCTTATCACCCACGACCTCGGCGTCGCGGCGCGCATGGCCGACCATGTCGGCGTGATGCGCAGCGGCAAGCTGGTCGAGGTCTCGCCGCGTGCCGAGTTCTTCCGCGCGCCGTCGCACGAGTATTCGCGCGCGCTGTTCGCCGCGCTGCCCGAGAACCTGCCGAAGCTGAAGCCGGGGACCGGCCCAAAAACGGGGTCTGTCCCCGATTCCGGCCTGCTCGATGTCGACCGGCTCAAGGTGCATTTCCCGATCAGGAGCGGCCTGCTGCAGCGCGCCGTCGGCAGCGTCAAGGCGGTCGACGGCATCTCGCTGCGGCTGGCGCCGGGCCGCACGCTGGCGCTGGTGGGCGAATCGGGCTGCGGCAAGACCACGGCGGGCAAGGCCATCCTGCGCCTGATCGAGCCGACGGCAGGGGAGGTGCGGCTCGAAGGACAGCGCGTCGACGCCTCGAACCTCGAGCGGGTGCGCGGCACCGCGCAGATGGTGTTCCAGGATCCCTTCGGCTCGCTCAATCCGCGGCTGCGCATCGGCCCGATCATCGCCGAAGGCATGCAGGCGCTGAAGATCGCGGGCGACCACGCCGCGCGCATCCGGGAACTGCTCGGCCAAGTCGGGCTCGCGCCCGACATGGCGGGCCGCTACCCGCACGAGTTCTCCGGCGGCCAGCGGCAGCGCATCGCCATCGCGCGTGCGCTGGCCGTGGCGCCCCGCCTGCTCATCCTCGACGAGCCGACCAGCGCGCTGGACGTCTCGGTGCAGTCGCAGATTCTCCGGCTGCTGGCCGACCTGCAGCGGCACCTGGCGCTGTCCTACCTGTTCATCACGCACAACATCGCGGTGGTCGACTACCTGGCCGACGAGGTGGCGGTGATGTACCTCGGGCGCATCGTCGAACGCGGCACCACCGAGCAGGTGCTGCGCGGCGCGCGCCATCCCTACACGCGGGCGCTGCTCGCCGCCGTGCCGCGCATCGACGGCGCGGCCGGGGAGCGGCTGCTGGTGCCCGGCGATCCGCCCTCGCCGTCGCACCCGCCGGCCGGCTGCCATTTCCATCCGCGCTGCCCGCGTGCGACCGAGGTGTGCCGCGGCGAATACCCGGGCGCGACCGAGCTCGAGCCGCCGCACGTCGTGCATTGCTGGCATGCCGATGACGACTGAGCCGCTGCCCGCCTATCGCGCGCTTCCCATCGCCGAATGCGGCGATCCGCTGGTCGCGATTCCCGCGGACGCCTTCGCCTTCACCGATCCGCATCCCTACATGGCGTTCGGCGCTCCCTATGGGAATGCTTCGCCCTGGATGCTGCGGCGGCGCGTGCTCGATGCGCTGCTCGATGCGCAGGCGCGGCTTTCCGCGCATAGCCCGGGCTGGCGGCTGAAGCTGTTCGACGCCTACCGCCCCGTCGCGGTGCAGGCGTTCATGGTCTGGCGGGAATTCCGGCAACAGGCGGAGCGGGCGGGAAGGCCGCTGGACGGCGTGCGCAGCCCGGAAGAGCTGGCGGCGCGCGATCCCGGTTATTACCGGCGCCTGGCGGCAGTCGTCTTCCGCTTCTGGGGCGTGCCCAGCGAGGACCCGCGCACCCCGCCGCCGCACAGCACCGGCGCGGCGGTTGACCTGACGCTGCAGGATGCGGCGGGACGCGAGACGGACATGGGTTGCCCGATCGACGAGACCAGCGAGCGCGCCTATCCGGACTTCTTCGCCGCTTCGCCCGAGCCGGCGCTGCGCGCGATCCATGCGCGGCGCGAGCTGCTGAACCGGGTGATGGCCGCGGCCGGCTTCAACCGTCACGCCAACGAGTGGTGGCACTTCTCCCTGGGAGACCAGATGGCGGCCTGCGCCCGCGGCGAGCCCGCGGCCCTCTACGGGCGCGCTCAGTAGTCCTTCTGGTTGCCCTCGCCCCAGAGTTCCTTGGTGAACCGCACCACGCGGTTCCGCCCGGTGTCCTTGGCGTGGTAGAGCGCGACGTCGGCGTACTTGACCGCCTGCCAGAAGGTGTCGCTGTCCTCCGGGTAGCCGGAGATGCCGATCGAGATGGTCTTCTGCAGCAGGCCGCCCGACACCTGCACCTTGAGGTCCTGCACGGCGGCGCGGATCTTCTCGCCGACGTCCATGGCGGACTTGGCGTCCGACTCCTGCAGCAGGATCAGGAACTCCTCGCCGCCGTAGCGGATGACGTAGTCGCTGGAGCGCACCGATTCCGTCAGCACGCGCGACAGGGCCTTCAGCACGGCGTCGCCGGCGTCGTGGCCGTAGGTGTCGTTGACCATCTTGAAGTAGTCGAGGTCGAGCATCATGAAGGCCATCGGCGTCTTGTGCCGCTGCGCCTGGGCGATCAGCGTGTCGACCGACTCCTCGAGGAAGCGCCGGTTGTGCAGGCCGGTCATCGGGTCGCGCAGGTTGGATTCGCGCAGCGTCTCGGTGAGCCGCTTGGCTTCCAGCACCGGTGCGGCCTCGCGCAGGTAGACGCTGATGTACGGCACGATCGCGTCGATGCGCGCGTGGTCGGCCGGCGGCGCCAGCACCTGCAGCACGCTGCCGACGGTGCCCGATTGCATGATCGGGAAGCAGATGTGCTTGGTGCCCGGCGCATCCTCCGGCGGGCGGAAGGCGAAGCACAGGTCGGGCGTCGCGATGGCGTTCACCGGATGGCCGGTGCGGCGCGCGCGGCAGGTCTCGTTGCGCACCAGGATCTGCGGGTCGCACCAGCGGCAGGCGCCCTGCTGCAGCCCGTCCACGATCACCGGCAGCATCTGGTTGCGCACCGGCAGCACCTCGTAGATCGAGTAGCGCTTGATGTCGAACAGGCTTTCGATGGCCGACGACATGCGGACGTAGATCTCCGCCTTGGTCTCGTCCTCCTCGATGGCCTGCTTGAAGTGGGCGGCGGCGGAGAGCGTCTCGACCATCTCGATGGTGCTGGTCAGCAGGTTGTCGCGGCCGGAACTCGGCGCATGGTTGGTCAACTGCGCCACCAGGTGGCCGATGCGGGTGAGTCCCTGGTTGAGGTAGGCGAGCAGGCGGTTCATGTCGGCGGCGATCTGGCCGATCTCGTCGTGGGTGCGCACCACCACCTGGCTGGTGAAGTCGCCCTCGAGCGCCCGGTGCACCGCCTCCTCGACGTGGGTGGCGGTCTCGACGATCGGGTAGGTGAGGCGGCGCAGCAGCAGGAAGGTGATCGCGCAGAACAGGCCGACGGCCGCGACCATCATGGCCAGCGTGGCAAGCGCCTTGCGCTTGATCTCCTCGATCGACATGGTGATCGTCACGGCGCCCAGGACGGTGCCTTCGGCCACCTGGTGGCACATCAGGCAGTTGGGGTTGCCGCGGTTGGTGGCGACATAGGGGATGGTGCCGCGGAAGGTGGTGTCGCCGCCGTCCTCCTCGACGTTGAATTCGGCGACGCCGCTGCCGAGCACGCGCCGCTCGATCTCGTCGACCGGCTTCTCGCGCGACAGCCCGGCGCCGAACTGGTGCTCGACCTGCGGGCCGCGGAACACGCGCACCGACTTCAGGCCCTGGACTTCCATCATCCGCTGGAGCAGGCCTTCGCGCTTGGCGATGACGCCGTTGACCATTTCCTCGGTGAGGCTGACGCGCAGCATCTCGGCCGAGGTGCGCACGTGCTCGGTGGCCGTGGCGATCGAATACTGGCGGAAGGAAAGCAGCCCGATGGCGAGCAGGGCGGCGATCAGGCACGCGGCCAGGACGCCGAAGAATGCGGCGATCTTCGTTTGCAGGTTCATGGGGTACAACCTTAACGAACAGGTGGTTATTCTAACCCCGGTTCGCTGGGCCGGCCGGGGCCAAATATCAAGACGGCATGCCGCTGCCGTCTCTGTCCGTCGGGGAGATCAGCGCCGTTTCTTCGGCTTGCTGGGCTTGGCTTTCTTCGCGGCCGCATGGCTCTTGCCGTGCGTCGCCTTGCCGGCCGACTTGTGCTTGCCGCCGCGGCTGCCGTGGCTGCTGCGCCCGCCGCGCGGCGGGTCGGCGGGCGTCTTCGGCAATACCGAGGCCAGCAGTTCCGGGTTGGCGCCGTGGCCGGGCGTCGGGATCAGCAGCCGCTGTCCGGGGCCGACCTTGGTGCGCGGCGTGATGCCGTTGAGCTGCTTGAGCCGGGCGAGGCTGAGGTGGAAGCGCGCGGCCACGCTCTCGAGCTTCTCGCCGCGCTTCAGCTGGTAGGTCTGCCAGTTGGACAGCGGCTTGTCCTCCGCCTCGTAGCGCGCCAGGTTGTCCTGGAACACCTGCATCTTGTCGTAGGGGATGACCAGCGGGCTGCGGCTCTCGCCGGGGATCACCGGACGCTGGTAGGAGGGGTTGAGCGCGACGAACTCGGACAGCGGCGTCTCGGCCAGCTTGGCGACGGTCGCGATGTCCACGTCGACGTCCATGTCCACCGTGCCGAAGTACGGCTTGTTGGGGATCGGGTCGAGCTGGAAGCCGAACAGCTCGGGCTGGGCGACGATGTTCTTGAGCGCCTGCAGCTTGGGCACGTAGTAGCGCGTCTCGGCCGGCATGCTGAGGTGCTCGTAGTCGGTCGGCAGGCCGAGCGCCTGGTTCTTCGCGATGGCGCGCGCCACGGCGCGCTCGCCCCAGTTGTAGGAGGCCAGCGCCAGGTGCCAGTCGCCGTGCATCTCGTAGATGTTCTGCAGGTAGTCGAGCGCCGCCGAGGTGGAGGCGATGATGTCGCGGCGCTCGTCGAGCCACCAGTTCTGCCGCAGCTTGTAGTTCTTGCCGGTCGACGGGATGAACTGCCAGATGCCGAGCGCCCGGGCGCGCGAGTAGGCGAGCGGATTGAACGAGCTTTCCACGATCGGCAGCAGCGCCAGCTCGGTCGGCATGCCGCGCTTCTCCAGCTCGACGACGATGTGGTAGAGGTACTTGCGGCTGCGCTCGAAGATGCGCTTCAGCAGCTCGGGCCGGTTCAGGTACCAGGCCTGCTTCTCGGCCACCAGCGGGCTGTGCAGGTCCGGCATGCCGAAGCCGTTGCGCATGCGCTGGAACAGGTCGTCCGGCGAGGCGGTCAGGTCGATCGTCGGCAGCGGCGGCAGGTCGTCGTGGATCTCGACGGCGGGTGCGGCCGCGGGCGCCACCTGCAGTTCCGGCGGAGGCTTCGTCGCGGCGATCGGCAGCGCGATCTCGGCTTCCGGCATGATGGACTCGCGCGGCGCCAGTTCGGCGTGAACCGGCAGGGCAAGGATCAGGCACAGCGGGATCAGGCGGCGCACGCGAGACCAGAATTGCATGCGCACACGGCGCGGGCCGGACGGATTGATGGGGTGCCCGCTCATGGGGGCGCATGTTAACGGAGGGGCACTGGTGCGTCAAATGCCCACGCCGTCGACCAGGCAATCGCTCCGCTAGAACGCGTCCTTCCAGTCGCGCACGGCGGCGAAGACCTCGACGTCGTCGTGCGCGGCGCGTCCCAGCCTGGACTGCGCCGCCCGCACCACCGACGGCGCATCCCAGCGCAGGAAGGGATTGGTGCGCAGCTCGAGTTCGAGCGGCGCCGGCACCGTGGGGAGGTTCGCTGCGCGCAGCCGTGCCGCCTGCGCGGCGCGTTCGCGCACCTCCGGGTTGCCGGGCTCGACCGCGGCGGCAAACCGCAGGTTCGATTGCGTGTATTCGTGCGCGCAATAGACCTGGGTATCCGACGGCAGCGCGCGCAGGCGGGCCAGCGATGCCTGCATGGTGGCGGCGGTGCCCTCGAACAGCCGTCCGCAGCCGGCGCCGAACAGCGTATCCCCACAGAACAGCATGCCTCGGCGATAATAGGCCACGTGTCCGCGCGTATGGCCCGGTACTCCGAGCACCTCGAATTCGATGCCGAGATCGGGCAGGTTCACGCGGTCGCCGTTGCCGACCGGATGGTCGACGCCGGCGATCGATTCGGCGGCCGGACCGAAGACGGGCGCCGGATGCGCGCAGACGAGCTCCTCGACGCCGCCGCAATGGTCGCCGTGATGATGGGTGACGAGGATCGCGGCGAGACGGTCGCCGGTTGCCGCGAGATAGTCGAGCACGGGCGTTTCGTCGCCCGGATCGACGACGGCGACGGCGCCGGACGGCGCGCGCAGCACCCAAATATAATTGTCCGCGAACGCGGGCAGGCCAACGATTTCTAGCGGATTCATCATCTCATTCTAATGTCGATTCAGGGATTCACCGACTGGCTGGAAACTCCGCAGGGCCGCTACGTGCTCGACTGGGAGCGGGCCAAGCACGACCAGCTGGTCGCCGACATCTTCGGCTTCAACGCCCTGCAGGTCGGCCTTCCCGCCATCGACTACCTGCGCGCCAACCGCATGCCCTTCCGCTTCCGCTGCGACGACGCCGGTTGCGCGGAGGTGAAGTCCGATCCGCAGTACCTGCCGTTCGCGTCGAACAGCCTCGACCTCGTCGTGCTGCCCCACGTGCTGGAGTTCGACGACAACCCGCACCAGGTGCTGCGCGAGGTCGAGCGCGTGCTGGTGCCCGAAGGCAGCGTCGTGGTCGCGGGCTTCAATCCCTTCAGCCTGTGGGGCGCCAAGCGCAAGCTCTCGCGGCGCAGGGAGCTGCCGCCGTGGCGCGGCCGCTACATCAGCGTGCCGCGCCTGAAGGACTGGTTCGCGCTGCTCGGCCTGGAGCCGCGCGCCGGCGCCTTCGGCTGCTACGCGCCGGCGGTGACGCAGGAGAAGTGGCTGCAGCGCTTCCAGTTCCTCGACCTGGCGGGCGATCGCTGGTGGCCGATCGCCGGCGCGGTGTACGTCATCCAGGCGGTCAAGCGGGTGCCCGGCATGCGCGTGATCATGCCGAAGTGGCACGATCGCATGGCGCGCGCCAAGGCGCTGATGCCGGTGACGCAGCGCATCGACGCCCAGCGGAGCGGCCGCCGATGACGGCGCCGCGTCCCGACGAAGGCGTCGACATCTACACCGACGGCGCCTGCAGCGGCAATCCCGGTCCGGGCGGCTGGGGCGCCATCCTGCGCGCCAACGGCCGCGAGAAGGAGATCTTCGGCGGCGAGCCCGAGACCACCAACAACCGCATGGAGATGACGGCGGTGATCGAGGCGCTGCGCGCCATGAAGCGTCCCGTCAAGGCGCGCGTGCACACCGATTCGCAGTACGTGATGAAGGGCATCACGGAATGGATCCAGGGATGGAAGCGCCGCGGCTGGAAGACGGCCGGCAAGGAGCCGGTCAAGAACGAGGACCTGTGGCGCACGCTCGATCAGCTGGCCTCGCAGCATCAGCTCGAATGGCACTGGGTGCGCGGCCACAACGGGCATCCGGAGAATGAACGCGCCGACGCGCTCGCCCGCCAGGGCGTCGAGCAGGCGCGGCGCAGAGGATAGGGGAGGGAAGGACATGACGCGACGCGTGGTGCTGGATACGGAAACCACCGGCCTGGACCCGGCGCAGGGCCATCGGGTGATCGAAATCGGCTGCGTCGAACTGGTCGGGCGCCGCCTGACCTCGCGGCGCTTCCATACCTACCTCAACCCCGAGCGCGACATCGACGCCGGCGCCATGCAGGTGCACGGCATCACCAACGAGCGCGTCGCCAACGAGCCGCTGTTCGCGGCGGTGGCGGACGAGTTCGTCGAGTTCATCCGCGGCGCCGAGCTGGTGATCCACAACGCCGCCTTCGACGTCGGCTTCCTCGACGCCGAGTTCGGCCTGCTGGGACGCGAGAAGGTGAACGACGTCTGCGCCGTCGTGACGGACACGCTGAAGATGGCGCGCGAGATGCGCCCCGGCAAGCGCAACTCGCTCGACGCGCTGTGCAAGGACTACGGCGTCGACAACTCCAACCGCCAGCTCCACGGCGCGCTGCTCGACGCCGAACTGCTGGCCGAGGTCTACCTGGCGATGACGCGCGGCCAGGAAAGCCTGATGATGGAACTCGATGCGCCGGCCGTCGGCGCGGCGCCCATCGTCGCGGCCGGCCGCGCGCCGCTGCGCGTGCTGCGCGCCTCGGAAGCGGAGGCCGCCGACCACGAACGCGTGCTGGCCGAGATCGCCAAGGAGAGCAAGGGCAAGTGCGTCTGGCTCAGCGAGCCCGCCGCATGACGGCTGCCGCCATGGCCAGCGCCAGCCAGGCGGCGCCGAGCATCCCCAGCAGGTAGCCGGCGCGTTCGCCGGCGGCCGCCAGCAGCCCCGCCGCCAGGAACAGCAGGCCGCGCAGCCGCGCTCCCGCGGCCAGCATGCGGCGGGCCTGGCGATGCCATTCGCCGAGCGGGCCCGGGCGCAGCCACACCGGCAGCAGGTGGCCGGCCGCGCCGCTGACCAGCGGCAGCAGGAAGGCGATGATGAACAGCGCGACGTCGGCCTGGCCGAGGCTGGCGTCGTAGGCATGCACGACGCCCTGCACCAGCACCAGCACGAGGCCGACGACCGCGGCGGCCAGCAGCGGCAGCGCCGTGCCGGCGTCGACGATCTCGTGCCGCCAGGTGCACCACGCGTGGACCACCAGCCGCGCCAGCGGCCAGAAGTACAGCGCGGCGCCGAGCACGGCCAGCGGCGGCCACAGGGCGGCACCGGCCGCGATCAGCACCAGGCCCAGCGCGCTCCACTTGAAATCGCACGAAAGCCGCGTGGCCGCCTCCGGGTCGGGCCGTCCGGCCACCGTCGGCAGCAGCACGTGCAGCGTGCCCTGCGCCGTGAGGCCGATGAAGCCGAGCGTGTTCACGTGGATGTGGAACAGCCGCAGCGCATGCATCTGTTCGGGCCAGTAGGGGGAGACGGCAACCGCGAGGAGGCCGGTCGCCATCATGCCCAGCGCAGCCGCGTACCAGCGCAGGCAGGGATTGGGATGGCCGATGCAGCGCCGCCAGCGCAGCGCCAGCCAGGCGCCAAAGCCGGCCACGGCCAGAAGTCCTACCCACGGGGCATCGAGGCGCAGCGCCAGCATGCCGTGGGCGAAGTAGCCGACGATGCCGATGCCCGCCAGCATCGCCCCCAGCGGCGCCAGCGCCAATGCGCGCGGCGCGTCCGGCGTGCGGGTGAGCACGGGAACGAAATAGGCCATCGCCAGCAGGATCATGGGAAAGGCGCCGACGGCGAACACCGTATGCCAAAGCGTTGCCGGCAGCCAATTGCCGCCAACGGCGGAAAGCGCGACGCCCGCGCCGACGGCGGTGAGCGCTGCGGAGAAAGGTAGGAAGCGCTGGGGGGACGAGCTCATGGCGAGGAATGATACCGCGAGCATCGGAGCGCGCTCGTGCCGGCGGGGTACCCTGCCGCGCTCCGTGTCCCCCGGCGGACAAAAGCGATAAAGCGTCCGCCTCCTCCTTTACCTACGCGCAGCAGGGCACCCCACCGGCACGAGCAGAGTGCCGTCGCGGTTGACCTTGGGATTGCACGGCGCGGCGTGGAATACTGCTGCCATTACGTGATGCTTCGAGACGACTCGACTGAATCGAATGACGGCTTCACACGCCCACTGCTTGAACAGGCTCAGAACAGTGGGGGTTGAGGGGTAGCGCGAAGATAGTCTTCTACTGTTTGTCTGGCCTTCGATGAAACGGTGCCGCTCCTGATCTTCTGCCACGAAATTTCTAGAGAATCCAGTATGTCGGTGTCTATGAAATACAGATTGCCGTGTTCGGATAGGGCTCCGACATGCTGAATGAACCCAAGCGCATAGCGAGCAGTGGGACTTGATCCAACAACGTGCTTTACGATGAGGTCCTTATAGCGGCCGTACTCCTTCCGCCGATCTTTTCTGAACCAGCCCAGAATTCTCGCTAACACATGCAGCGTAGTGTCTAGGTTTACCGGCCCATCGTCGTTGGCAGATTCTGACGAAAATGGATTCCAAGGGAAGACGTTCGAGTTTGGTGCGACAACCGCAAGCAGATCCGTCGACTGTGCATCGATTCTGAAGGTGGGCGGCGCCTGAATGGGTCGTTCTGACTCTACGCGATTGCGCCCTGCATTCTCACTGCGAACGCGTAATCGGTCTGCTTCGAAACGAATAAGAGGCGCATTGATCTCACAATCAATCAGCTCGAACGATTGATCCTTCAGCCCGAGTACAACGGTTGAAGCAGTAATAACTTGCGCATTGCTAAGGCGCCTTGTGAAGAGTAACGACTCAGGGTTTGATGCGCGGAAATTGAGGTTCTCCGCAAGAGGATTTGTTTCATCGCTGGCAATCTCGATCGAGAGCGTCTGTGGGTCGTCATCGGAGATGAAAAGCAGCAGACTACTTTGAGTGTCCATGCCTCCTGCATTAGCAGAGTCGTAAAG
>DASVZD010000275.1:0-6539 GCA_036391815.1 Rhodocyclaceae bacterium | reverse complement strand
CCTGGCGGGCGATGCCGTGCTGCGCAGCGAGATCGCCTGCTGAGGCGGGCGCCGCTGCTCCCTTCGGACCAGTCCGGCCACGGCGGCCCGTGCTACGGATTCACGCCGCGGCGGCTATCGTCGCTCCATTCGGAAGGTCAGGGATTCCTCAGGAGAAGCGAATGAAGATCTGCATTTTGGGCCTGGGCTACGTCGGCGTCGTCTCGGCCGCCTGCCTGGCGAAGGCGGGACACGAGGTGGTCGGCGTCGACACCGAACCGGTCAAGGTCGACCTCATCAACGCCAAGCACTCGCCGATCGTCGAGCGCGACGTCGGCGGCATCATCCAGGAACAGGTGGCCGCCGGCCGCCTGCGCGCCACCACCGACGTCGCCGATGCCGGGGTGGCCGCCTGCGACATCTACTTCATCTGCGTCGGCACGCCGAGCCGGCCCAACGGCGGCATCGACCTCGCCTACGTGCGCCGCGTCTGCGAGCAGGTCGGCGAAGTGCTGAGGAACCACCCGGGCGCGCCGGTGGTGGTGGCGCGCAGCACCATGCTGCCGGGCTCGATGCGCGAGGTGGTGATCCCGACCCTCGAGGCCAGCTCCGGCAAGCGCGCCGGCGCCGACTTCGGCGTCTGCATCAACCCCGAGTTCCTGCGCGAGGGCAGCGCCGTGGCCGACTTCCACCAGCCGCCCAAGACGGTGATCGGCGAGCTCGGCACGCCCAGCGGCGACGTGCTGGCCAACCTCTACGCCGGCCTGCCCGGCCCGCTGGTGCGCACCGACATCGAGACGGCCGAGATGGTCAAGTACGTCGACAACGCCTGGCACGCGCTGAAGGTCGGCTTCGCCAACGAGATCGGCAACTTCTGCAAGGGCCTCGGCGTGGACGGCCACAGCGTGATGGACATCTTCTGCCAGGACACCAAGCTCAACATCGCGCCGACCTACCTGAAGCCCGGCTTCGCCTTCGGCGGCTCCTGCCTGCCCAAGGACCTGCGCGCCATCCTGCACAAGATGCGCACGCTCGACCTGCACCTGCCGATCCTCAGCTCCATCCTGCCGAGCAACCAGCTGCAGATCGAGCGCGGCCTGCAGGCGGTGATCGACCGCGGCCAGAAGCGCGTCGGCATCCTCGGCCTGTCGTTCAAGGCCGGCACCGACGACCTGCGCGAGAGCCCGGTGGTCGAGCTGGCCGAGCGCCTCGTCGGCAAGGGCTACGACCTGCGCATCTACGACCGCAACGTCAGCATCGCCAGCATCCGCGGCGCCAACCGCGACTACATCCTCAACCACATCCCGCACATCTCGCGGCTGATGGTGTCCTCGATCGAGGACGTGCTCAACCACGCGCGCGTCATCGTCGTCGGCAACGCCTCGGCGGAGTTCCGCGACGTGCCCAAGCGCCTCGAGTTCGGCCAGACCATCGTCGACTTCGTGCGCATCCGCGACACGCGCAGCATCTCCGGCGTCTACGAGGGGCTGTGCTGGTAGGCGCGATGCGATGCGCCGCGTCCTGATCCTCGTCGAGAACCTGCCGAGCCCGTTCGACCGGCGCGTCTGGCAGGAGGCCACCACGCTGCGCGCGGCCGGCTACCAGGTCGACATCGTCTGCCCGACCGGGCCCGGCTGCGAGGAGCGCTACGCCGAGATCGACGGCATCCGCATCCACCGCTATCCGCTGCCGGTGGAGGCCAGCGGCGCCGCCGGCTACGCGCTCGAGTACGGCGCCGCGCTCGCCCGCGCCGGCTGGCTGGCGCTCAAGCTCTCGCTCACGCGCGGCTTCGACGTCATCCACGCCTGCAACCCGCCCGACCTGTTCTTCCTCATCGGCGGCTTCTTCAAGCTGTTCGGCAAGCGCTTCGTGTTCGACCACCACGACCTCTGCCCCGAGCTCTACGAGGCGAAGTTCAACCGCCGCGACTTCTTCTACCGGCTGATGCTGCGGCTGGAGCGGCTGAGCTTCGCCTGCGCCGACCTCTCCATCGCCACCAACGAGTCCTACCGCTGCATCGCCATCGACCGCGGCGGCATGCCGCGCAGCCGCGTCTTCGTGGTGCGCAGCGGCCCCAGCCTCGAACGCATGCGCATCGTGCCCGCGCAGCCGGAATTGAAATGCGGCCGAAGGTTCCTGGTCGGCTACGTCGGCGTGATGGGGCGCCAGGAAGGCGTCGAGTACCTGCTGCAGGCGGCGCAGCGCATCGTCAAGACGCACGGGCGCACCGACGTGCACTTCGGCCTGGTCGGCGGCGGCACCTCGCTGGAGGAGATGAAGGCGCTGGCGAAGACGCTCGGCGTGGCCGACTGCGTGACCTTCACCGGCCGCGTGCCGGACGACGACATGCTGGCCATGCTGAACACCGCCGACGTCTGCGTGAATCCCGACGTCGCCAACGAGATGAACGACAAGTCCACCATGAACAAGATCATGGAGTACATGGCGCTCGGCAAGCCGATCGTCCAGTTCGACCTCACCGAAGGCCGCTGGTCGGCGCGCGGCGCCTCGCTCTACGCGCGCCCCAACGACGCCGCCGACCTGGCCGACAAGATCCTCGCCCTGCTCGCCGACGAGGACCTGCGCGCGCGCATGGGCGCCGCCGGCCGGGCCCGCGTGGTGGACGAACTCTCGTGGGACTACGAGGCGCCGAAGCTGCTCGCCGCCTACGCGACGCTGTGGCCCGGGACCCGGGCGCATCGCTCCGTCGCCTCGTCCGATACCCTGATGCCGTGAGCCGTCCCGCATGAACGGCGAAGCCCTGGTCGACGATGCGGTGCTCGTCGGCGAGACGCGCGCCGCCAGCCCGTGGCGCCGCACCACGGGCCTCGAAGGACTGGAAGGGCTCGCCCACGACTGGAACCTGCTGGCCGAGGCGCTGCGCGACGCCCGCTTCTATCACCGGCACCCCTGGCTCGGCAGCTACCTGCGGCATCTCGAGCGCGACGCCGGGGCCGTCAATTTCTTCGCCTTCCGCCGCGCCGGCCGCGCCATCGCCATCTTCCCGCTGCGGCACACGGTGCGCGTCGTCGCCGGCATCCCGCTGCGCGTCTGGGAGCTGCCCGTCGAGCGCCACATGGACCTGTGCGACGCGCTGGTCGCGCGCAGCGAGGACAGCGCCGCCCTGCTCGGCGCCCTGGTGGCCGAGCTGGCGCGCCAGCCCGAACCCTGGGACGCCCTGCACCTGCCGAACCTGCTCGACGGCTCGGTCGCGCTGCGCGCCCTGCAGGCCGCGCCGGTGAGCTTCGTGCACCTGGCGCGCACGGCGACGAGCATGCATTTCCATTGCGCCGACCTGGAAACGGCGCTGCGCGACACCACGCCCCAGTTCATCCGCAACCTGCGCCGCCAGCGGCGCAAGCTCGACGGCCTGGGCACCGTGCAGGCCGCCCTGGTGCGCGAACCGGACGCGCTCGAGGCAGCGCTCGAGGACTTCCTGCGCATCGAGGCCTCGGGCTGGAAAGGCACCCGCGGCTGCCGCAGCGCCATCGCGCTGAACCCCCATGTCGAGGCCTTCTACCGCGAAGTGGCGCGCCGCTTCGGCGCCGACCGCAACTGCGCGATCAACCTACTCAGGCTCGACGGCAAGACCATCGCCGCCCAGTACGCGCTGATCGACGGCCGCCGCATGAACCTGCTGAAGATCGCCTACGACGAAGCCTACGCCGCCGAAGCCCCCGGCAGCCGCCTGCTCCACGACGTGCTGGCCTGGTGCTGCGCCTCCGGCGAAATCGACGAACTGAGCCTCGTCACCGGCCCGCAGTGGGCGCAAGGCCGCTGGAACCCCGAGACGCAGGACGTCTGGAGCGCCTACGTCTTCAACGCCAGCCCGCGCGGACTGGCCGCCTGCCTGGCGCTGCGCATGAAGCCCTATGTCGCGGCGGCGCGCGAACGCGTCCTCTCGCCTCCGCCCGAGGTCCGGGCCTGAGCCGTCCTGCGGCAACGCTTCTTGCCACGATGACCGATACATCGTCTAATGACAGTCGTCTTGCGCGGGCGTGGCGTCAAACATCAGGCGCACGACGTTTCAACATGCATCCAGTCGAACAACAAATCCAAAAAGCCGATCGCGCCATCGAGGTCGAGGATTTTGAAACTCTCGCTTCCCTCTACACCGAGGACGCGATTCTCGTGGTGAAACCGGGAATGAACGCCATCGGTCGGGCTCAGATCGTGAAAGCGTTTACGGCCATCGCCGAATACTTTCAACATTCCCTTCAGGTCAAGCAGGCGGGCATGGCAGTTCTCGAAGCCGGCGATACCGCCCTTGTTCTGGCAAGAACCGTCGTCTCCGCTCGCAATCTTCCCGAGACGGCGCGGCAGGCCACCTACGTCTTCAAGCGCGTCGACTCCGGGGAATGGCTCTGCGCGATCGACAACTCTTACGGGAACGATCTGCTGAATCCGGCCGATGCCTGACCGATCGACCGATCAAGCCTCCAGCTGCGGAAGGGAAGCCGTGGACATCCCGCGAATATTCAACATCTCCGAAAGCACCCACCGCATCCACAACCCGATCACGCCGGAAAAGCTCGCCACGCTCGGGGCGGCGCTGCGGCTGGAAACCGGAACCCGGGTGCTCGACCTCGGCAGCGGTTCCGGGGAGATGCTGTGCACCTGGGCGCGCGATCATGGCGTCGTCGGCACCGGCGTCGACTTGAGCCGGCTCTTCACCGAGCAGGCGCGGCGCCGTGCCGTGGAGCTGGGCGTCGCCGATCGGGTCGCCTTCATCCATGGCGACGCGGCGGGCTATGTCTCCGACGAGCCGGCCGATGTGGCCGCCTGCATCGGCGCCACCTGGATCGGCGGAGGAGTCGCCGGCACCATCGGGCTGCTGGCGCGCAGCCTGCGCACCGGAGGGATCATCCTGGTCGGCGAGCCCTACTGGCGGCGGTTGCCGCCGAACGAAGACGTCGCCAAGGGCTGTTTGGCCCATTCGATCTCCGACTTCCTGGTGCTGCCGGAGCTCCTCGCGTCCTTCGGCCGCCTCGGCTGCGACGTCGTCGAGATGGTGCTGGCCGACCAGGACGGCTGGGACAGGTACGAGGCGGCCAAATGGCTCACCATGCGCCGCTGGCTCGACGCCAATCCCGGCGACGAGCTGGCCGGGGAGGTTCGCGCCCGACTGACCTCGGAACCCGAACGCTACGCCGCGTACACGCGCGAATACCTGGGCTGGGGCGTGTTCGCGCTGATGCAGCGGTGAGACCTGGCGCCGCCCAGCCGGCAAGGCCGGCCGTTCGCCGCCCTACTTCATCAGCGCGTCCCGGATCTCCCGCAGCAGCTTGACGTCCTCCGGCTCGGCGGGCGCGGCCGGGGCCGCGGCCGGCTCCTCGCGCCGCAGCCGGTTGATCTGCTTCACCATGATGAAGATGATGAAGGCGAGGATCACGAAGTTGAGGCTGATGGTGACGAAATTGCCCCAGGCGAACACGGGGATGCCGGCCTTCTTCACCTCGGCCAGCGTCAGGGGAATGCCGGGCGGCACGTCCTTGAGGGGAATGAAGTAGTTGCTGAAGTCGAGGCCGCCGAGCACGCGGCCGACGACCGGCATGACGAGGTCGCCGACCACCGAGTCGACGATCTTGCCGAAGGCGCCGCCGATGATCACGCCGACCGCCAGGTCGACCACGTTGCCCTTGACGGCGAATTCCCTGAATTCCCTGACGATGCCGCTCATGCTGCCCTCCGTTCCGTTGGCTGATTCGCCCGACATTTTGCTACGCTACGGGAATACCGCGCAATGCCGGAGATCGCGCGCTTCCCCCGAACATCGGAGCCCGAGCATGCCGTTCCATCTTCCCGCCCGCCATACGCTGATCCGCACCGCCGCCGCGGTTGCCGGCGCCTACCTGCTCTACCTGCTGCTGGCCTGGCTGGCGCTGCCGCGCATCCTGCGCCACGAGGCGGAAAGCCTGATCGCCGAGAAGTCGGGCCACCGACTGACGATGGAGCTGCCGGAATTCAACCCCTTCACGCTGGCGCTGCGCGTCCCCAAGCTGCACCTCGAGCAGCCGGACGGCCAGCCGCTGCTGGACCTCGACGAGGCCTTCGTCGATCTCTCCGCCGCCAGCCTGTTCCGCGGCGCCTTCGTGTTCGACGCCATCCGGCTGGCAGCCCCGCACGCCGACGTCGTCCTGCTCAAGGACGGCAGCCTCAACTGGACGCCGCTGATCGAGGCGCTGAAGAGCAAGGAGCCGCAGCCCCCGTCCGCCCTGCCGCGGCTCGACATCCGGAGCTTCGCGCTGACCGGCGGCCGCGTCGACTTCGCCGACGAGAAGGCCGGCTTCTCGTCGCGCATCGATCCGATCGACGTCGAGCTGGCCGACGTATCGAGCGTGAAGGACGAGAACGGCCGCTACCAGCTGGTGGCAAAGACCAGCCTGGGCGCGCAACTCGACTGGCACGGCGAGATCGACCTGCATCCGATTTCCGTCACCGGCCACGCGGGCATCGCCGGCCTCGACCTGGCCAAGCTGGCGCCGTACCTCAGGCAGGCGCTGCCCGAGCCGCCGGCCGGCACCGCCTCGCTCGAGGCCGACTACCGCGTCGCCTACGAC
>DASVZD010000274.1:0-3146 GCA_036391815.1 Rhodocyclaceae bacterium | reverse complement strand
CCACCGCGGCCCCGACGGCGAAGGGATCTTCTCGGCGCAGGCCGGCGGCGGCCGCTGGGACGTCTGCCTCGGCCATCGCCGGCTCGCCATCATCGATCCCAACGGCGCGCGCCAGCCGATGTGCGACGAAGCGGCCGGCCTGGCGCTGGTCTTCAACGGCGAGATCTACAACTTCCGCGAGCTGCGCGCGCAGCTCGAGCGGCTCGGCCACCGCTTCCGCCTCGACTCCGACACCGAGGTGCTGCTGCGCGCCTACCAGCAATGGGGCGAGCGCGCGGTGCACCGCCTGCGCGGCATGTTCGCCTTCGCCATCTGGGACGCCACGCGCGAGCGCCTGTTCCTGGCGCGCGACCGCTTCGGCGAGAAGCCGCTGTTCCTGCGCGAGGCCGGCGGCAGCTTCGCCTTCGCCTCGGAGATCAAGGCGCTGCTGCGCCTGCCCGACGTCCCGCGCGAGGTCGACCTCGGCGCCGTCTGGGACTACCTGGCCTTCCGCTACGTGCCGGGGCCGAAGACGCTGCTCGCCGGCATCCGCAAGCTGATGCCCGGCACGGCGGCGATCTGGGAGCGCGGCCGCCTGCGCGAGTGGCGCTGGTGGACCTCGCCCGACCGCCTGCCGGCGCCGCGCGCAGCGTCCAACGGCGACGCCGTCCCGGCCTTCCTGGCGCAGCTCGACGAGGCGGTGAAGCTGCAGATGGTCAGCGACGTGCCGTTCGGCGCCTTCCTCTCCGGCGGCCTCGATTCCTCGATGATCGTCGCGCTGATGACGCAGCACAGCCCGAGCGTGAACACCTTCTCGGTCGGCTTCCGCGACGACGGCGACAGCGAGCTGCCCTATGCCGCGATGGTGGCGCGGCAGTTCGGCACGCAGCACCACGAGATCCTCGTCAGCCACCGCGACGTCATCGACGAGCTGCCGCGGCTGATCGCCTTCCGCGACGCGCCGGTGTGCGAGCCCTCCGACGTCGCCATCCACCTGATGGCGCGCGAGGCCGCGCGCAGCGTCAAGATGGTGCTGACCGGCGAAGGCAGCGACGAGATCCTCGGCGGCTATCCCAAGCACGTCTTCGAGCGCCTGGTGCCGCGCTGGCAGATGCTGCCGCGCATGCTGCGGCGCCGCCTCATCGCGCCCCTGGTGCATGCGCTGCCCTACGGCTTCCGCCGCGCCAAGACGGCCGTCACCAACCTCGAGATCGAGGACTGGCGCGAACGCTACGTGCGCTGGTTCGGCGCGCTGAGCCGCGGCGAGCGCGACCGGCTGTCGGTGCTGCGGCTCAACGGCCTGCCGCACCCCGACGCGCCGCCCTTCGACGCCGACCAGGACAACAGCGCGCTGCGCCGCCTGCTCTACTTCGACCAGACCAGCTGGCTGCCCGACAACCTGCTGGAGCGCGGCGACCGCATGACCATGGCCGCCTCGATCGAGGCGCGCGTGCCCTTCCTCGACCACGTGCTGGCCGAAGCGGTCTCGGCGCTGCCCGACGAGTATCGCGTGCGCGGCCTCGAGACCAAGTGGATCCTGCGCCGCGCCGCGCGCCAGGTGCTGCCGGAGGCCGTCCTCAAGCGTCCCAAGGTCGGCTTCCGCGTGCCGGTCAACCGCTGGTTCCGCACCGGCCTGCGCGGCTTCCTGCTCGACCACCTGCGCGGCGGCGACTCCCTGACGCGCGGCTACTACGACGGCCGCGCGCTCGACGCCGTCATCGACGAGCACCTGGCCGGGCGGCACAACCACGAGAAGCTGCTGTGGTCGCTGCTCAACCTCGAGATCTGGCACCGTCAGCATGCGCATGCCTGAAGCCATCGTCCAGAAGATCGATGCGCTGCGCTGGCGCGCCAACCGGCTGCGCTGCATGTCGTCGACCGAGATCGCCTTCCGCATCGGCCGCGAGTTCAAGACCGAGGCCGAGCGCCTGGGCTTCGGCGGCCTGCGCGAGGCGCCGCCGCCCGACCTGCGCACGCCCGGCGCCGCCTGGCTGCAGGTGCCGGACGACGTCGATCCCGCGCCCTACCTGGCGGCCGGCGACCGCATCGCCGCGGGCCGAATGGACGTGTTCGCGCTGCGCGACATCGACCTCGGCAGCCCGCCGCGCTGGAACCGCGACCCCAAGACCGGCACCGAGGCGCCGCTGTCCTTCGGCAAGCGGCTCGACTACCGCGACATGCGGCTGGTCGGCGACATCAAGTACCTGTGGGAGCCCAACCGCCACCTGCACCTGGTGACGCTGGCGCAGGCCTATGCGCTGTCCGGCCGCCAGCATTACCTCGGCGCGCTGCGCCGCCAGCTCGACAGCTGGTTCGCCGCCTGCCCGCCCGGGCGCGGCCCCAACTGGTCGAGCGCGCTGGAGCCGGCGCTGCGACTGATCAACTGGGCCGCCGCCTGGCAGCTGGCCGGCGGGCTGGCGTCGCCGCTGTTCGAGCACGAGTCGGGCGCCGCCTTCCGCGACCGCTGGCTGCAGTCGATCTACCATCATGCGCAGTTCGTGCGCGGGCACTTCTCGCTGCACTCGTCCGCCAACAACCACCTGATCGGCGAGGCAGCCGGCCTGTTCGTCGCCGCGGTGACCTGGCCGTGGTGGCCGCGCGCCGCCGCCTGGCGCACCGCCAGCCGCGCCATCCTCGAGCGCGAGGCGCTGATGCAGAACGCGCCCGACGGCGTGAACCGCGAGCAGGCCGTCTCCTACCAGCAGTTCGTGCTCGACCTGCTGCTGCTGCCGCTGCTGGCCGGCCGCGCCGCCGGCATCCCGTTCTCGGCGCGCTACGCGCGGCGGCTGGAGGCGATGATCGGCTACATCGCGGCCATCATGGACGTCGGCGGCAACCTGCCGATGTTCGGCGACGCCGACGACGGCCTCGCCATCCGCCTCGGCGCCGGCTGCCCCTACCGCTCGCTGCTGGCGACCGGCGCGGTGATGTTCCGCCGCGCCGACCTCAAGGCCAAGGCCGGGCCGCTCGACGACAAGACGCGCTGGCTGCTCGGGCCGGAGGCCGCGGCGCAGTATGCCGCGCTCGCCGCGCCGGCGTCGCCGCTGCCGGCGCGGCGCGCCTTCCCCGACGGCGGCTACTACGTGATCGGCAGCGACTTCGAGACCGAGCGCGAGATCCGCCTGGTGGTCGACGCCGGCCCGCTCGGCTACCGCAGCATCGCCGCG
>DASVZD010000273.1:0-2880 GCA_036391815.1 Rhodocyclaceae bacterium | reverse complement strand
GACCGCCGGCCGCCAGGATGGCGGCCGCGGCGAGCAGGCCGAGAAGGAGGACGGGCGCGGCCGCGATGGCGGTCGGGCCTGCGCTCTGCGTCGGGTGGGGATTGCCGCCGGCCGGCGGCTGCGGGCGCCTTGTACCTGGGGCGTGGGGAAGGCTCATGGTTGGCTCCTGAATCGTTTCGGCACGCCTTGCATTTGGTATGCCGTTAGGACGAGGGCATGATGCCGGTTCGAACACCACACGGCCATCGGGGGCGGATGATTTGGCGGTAGGGCGGATGCCGCGGCGCGTAGGGGGATTCCGACCTGGCCGTCGGGACGCGCCCGACGGGCTATGCCGCCGGGAAGTTCATGCGCAGGACCGTGCCGCGGCCGGGCGCGCTGTCGATCTCCAGCGTGCCGCCCAGCATGAGGGCGCACTGCTCCATGCCGAAGCGGCCCAGCGACTTGTGCGATTCCGATCCGGCGTCGAAGCCGCGGCCGTCGTCGCGCACCTCGGCGCACCATGCCCGGTCCTCGCGCTCGAAGCGCACCAGCACCTGGGAGGCGCGCGCATGGAGGGCGACGTTGCTGAGCGCCTCCTGGACGACGCGCAGGACGAGCGCGGCGGCGCCATCGTCGATGGCGCGGCCGACATCCGGCGCATGCAGGGAGCAGGGAATGCCCGCCTTGCTGTTGAATTCCCGCACCAGCCAGCCGAGGCCGGCCGAAATGCCGGCGTCGAGCACGGGCGGCCGCAGCGAGGTGACGACGTCGCGCATGCTCTGGATGGTTCGGTCGACCAGTTCAAGCATGCTCTCGGAGCGCTGGCGCAGCGCCGGCAACTGCTGGCCGTATTGCAGCGGCAGCGTCGAGATGTTGATGCGCAGCGCAGTGAGCATCTGGCCGAACTCCTCGTGCAGCTCGTGCGCGACGCGCCGCCGTTCCCCTTCGTACTCCTCCTCGCGCCGTACGGACAGGCGCTGGAGCAGTTCCTGCGACTGTTCGAGCCGTCGCTCGGTCTGCTTCAGCACGGTGATGTCGCGCGCGACGGTGAGGGCGCCGGTGACCTTGCCGTGACGATCGAGTTCCGGCACGGCGCGGATGTGGTAGGAGAAGGACCGTCCATCGCTGCGTTGCCACGCGGTTTCGATCGCGCTCGGCTGGCCCCGCGCGATCACGTTGGCCACCATGTCGTGCAGCACGGCCCTTTCCTGCTCGCCGAGCGGGCCTGCCTCCAGGATGGTCTTGCCGCGCAGCGCCTCGGCCGGGATGAGATGGAGTTCCTCGTATGCGCCGTTCACGTAGGTGCGGCGGCACTCGCGGTCATAGCGCACGATGACGTCGGGCGAGTTCTCCGCAAGCGCCTTGAACTCCTCTTCGCGGCGCTGCAGTTCCTCCTCGTGGCGCTTGCGCTCGGAGATGTCCTTCGCAACGGTGACGATGCGCAGCGGATCGGATCCCGGCACCACGATGGCCGAGGTTTCGTACTCGCGGCGCTCGCCGCTGCGCGTGACGAGGCCCAGCTCGTAGGTCCGCGGCACGTCTTCGCCGTTCACGCGCCGCCGGTGCATGTCGGCCACGCGCATCCGGTCGTCGGGATGGACGAGGTCGAGCAGCGGCGGCCTGGCGTCGATGTCGTCGTCGCCGTAGCCGAATTCGTGCGCGATGCGCCGGTTGCTGACGTAGTCGATCCGGCCGTCCTCGATGATCATCAATTGCAGGCCGGCTTCGTTGACGGCGTCGAGCAGCGTTCCATGGAGCGTTGCGGCCTCCTGCAATTCGGCTTCCATCCGCTTGCGCTCCGTTATGTCGATATAGCTGCCGATCTGTCCGCCGACGGTACCGTCCGCCCGCGTGAAGGTCGCCTTGTGGAACACCACGTCGCGGCGCCCGTCCGTCGTCTGCATCTGCGCCTCGTAGACCTGGCTGCCCGGGTTCTCGATCAGATGGCGGTCGGCGGCGAAGTAGCGCTCGGCGAGGTCGCGCGGCCACAGTTCGAAGACGCCCTTGCCGATCATCTCCTCGCGCTTCCTGCCTACCGAGCGCTCGAAGGCGGTGTTGAAGCCCAGGTAGCGCCCCTCGGTATCCTTGTAGAAGACCGGATCGGGGATGGCTTCGATCAGCTCGCGGGTGAAGGCCAGGTGGTTCTCGAGCGCGAGTTCCGTTTCGCGGATGGCGGTGATGTCGCGCCCGAAAGCGAGCGTGCCGACTATCTTGCCGCCCCGGTCGCGTTCCGGGACCACCAGGACCTGGTCGTGGCGGACCCGGCCTTTCCCGGTGTCGACGTCCAGGTGGACGGTGCGCGCCTCCCCGGTCGCCACGGCGGCGTCGACCGCCGCGTCGATGGCGGCGAATCGGCCGTCGGGCCACACTTCGATCGGCCTGCGGCCAAGCACCTCGTCGGGACCGGCGAAGCCGAGGGCGCGCATCAGGCAGCCGTTGAGGTAGAGGATCCGATGGTCGAGGTCGTACCTGATGATGTGATCGGGAGAACTCTCGGCCAGGCTGCGGAACTCCTGTTCGCGCGCCGCCAGATCGGCCTGGCTGGCGAGCAGCGCCCGCTCCATGTTCTTGCGCTCGGTGATGTCGATGCAGACGCCGATCTGCCCGCGCACCGTGCCGTCGGCCCAGCGCAGCGTCGCCTTGTGGAAGATCGCGTGGCGACGCCCGCGCGGCGTCTCGATCTGCGCTTCGTACATCAGGCTGCCGGGGCTGTCGAACAGCTGGCGGTCGGTTGCGGCATAGCGCTCGGCGACGTCGTGCGGCCACAACTCGAGCGGCGTCTTGCCGAGTATCTCCGCGCGCGCCTTGCCGACGGTGTCCTCGAAGGCGCTGTTGATCTCGCGGTAGCGGCCGTCGGCGTCCTTGTAGAAGACCGGGTTGGGAATGGCATCGATGAGT
>DASVZD010000272.1:0-10904 GCA_036391815.1 Rhodocyclaceae bacterium | reverse complement strand
CGGCCTCGAGGAGGCGCGCCGCAGCCATCGCCTCCGGCACGGTGATGAGCAGCTTTGCCTGCGCGTTGTCGAGGATGCCGGCGTGGCGCCGCACGTGCTCCTCGAGCTGCGACGGCCGGGCCGGCGGATAGATCGGCACCGGGATGCCGCCGGCCAGCAGGACGCCGAAATAGGCGAAGAAGTATTCGGGCGAGGTCGGCAGCATGATCGCCGCCGTCGCGCGCGGCGCCAGGCCCGCCGCGCGCAACCCCCGCGCCATGCGGGCCGACTCGCGCAGCAGGCGCGCATAGTCGATGCGATCCTCGCCCGACTCGCCCAGCAGGATGACCTGTGCGCGCTCGCCATGCGCGTGGGCATGCCAGGCCAGCACTTCCGTCAATGTGCCGGCATGCTCGGGCCGGGCGCCGCCGGCCGTCCCGGCCGGCGCGCGCGTGAGTCCCATGCCATCGAGGAAGGAGACAGCCTTGCCCGCCGCCGCTATGGCGGCCAGCAGGTCGCGCGGGGTCTCGGCACCCTGCAGCGCGTCTTCCGCGAGCCGCACGCCGAACGCATGCTCGACGCGCGCCAGCAGCTCGACGCGCGTCAGGCTGTCGAAGCCGAGCTCGCGCTCGAGCAGGCTGTCGAGCGAGACGTCAGCGACGTCGCCGCCCGCCCCGCGGACCTCCGCATGCAGCCGCGCGACGACATCCAGCAGCAGGTCTTCCTGGGCAAGCAAGGCCGCCCCGCGCTGCCATCGGTTCAGTAGTCGCGCCGCTCCTCGAGCTCGGCTTCGGCTTCCAGCCAGTCGTCCAGTTCCTGGCCGGGCACGAAGCCGCGCGACTCCGCCTTGTAGTAGGCGGCCTGCGCGATGCGATCGAGACGCTCGCGCTCGTCGGGAAACGGCTCGTCGTCCAGCACGACGGTCGGCGCGGTCTTGCCGCTGATGCTGCGGCTCTTGGCGGTGGCTCTCATCGCAGTCTCCTCGGGATGGCGTCCGCTCGGACAGGGAAGCGGATGAATTCGGCGTCTGTCCAAGCTAGACCAGTTTTCGCCGCGCCGCGAGCCCTCGCCATGCCGTCGGGCGGGCATGCCGGGAGCCGCGGCATGCCCGGAACAGCCTTGCCGCCTCAGCCGGTGCGGATCGGCACGAACAGCGAGGCGTCGCCGCGCCGGACCAGCAGGGCGATGCCCTTGCCATGCCGGGCCAGCTGGCCCTTCAGGTCTGCCAGCGAGCGCACCTTGCTGCCGTTCACGGCGACGATGATGTCGCCGGGCTGCACCCCCGCGCGGGCGGCCGGCCCGTCGGAAACGTCGTCCACCAGGAGGCCGTCCTGGCCGGCCTGGCGCCGCTCGTCCGGGCTCAGCGGCCGCACCGCCAAGCCGAGCCCGCCGATCGAGGACGCATCCGCGGATTCGCTGCTCGCCGTCGCCACCGCGCTGCCGTCGCCGACGGTCAGCGTCAGCCGCTTGCGCTCGCCGCCGCGCCAGACGTCGAGGCTGGCCTGGCTGCCCGGCGCGCTGCCGCCCACCAGCGCGGGCAGGTCGGAGGATTGCGAAATCTCCTTCCCGTTGTACGCCAGCACGATGTCGCCCGGCTGCACGCCGGCCTTGGCCGCGGCGCTCCCCGGCTCGACCGAACTGACGAGCGCACCGCGCGGCTTGTCGAGGCCGAACGACTCGGCCAGGCCCTGGTTGACGTCCTGGATCGCCACGCCCAGCTTGCCGCGCGAGACCTTGCCCGAGGTCACGATCTGGTGCTCGACGTTCATCGCGACGTCGATCGGAATGGCGAACGAGAGGCCCTGGTAGCCGCCGCTCTCGCTGTATATCTGCGAGTTGATGCCGATGACCCGGCCGCTCGCGTCCATCAGCGGCCCGCCGGAGTTGCCCGGGTTGATCGCGACATCGGTCTGCAGGAACGGAACGTAGCCGTCCTCGTCCGGCAGCATGCGCGACTTGGCGGAAATGATGCCGGCCGTGACCGTGTTGTCGAAGCCGAACGGGGAACCGATGGCGACCACCCATTCGCCGACGCGGGCCGCCCCCGGATCGCCGATGCTCACCACCGGCAGGTTGCGGGCCTTGATCCTCAGCACGGCGACGTCGGTCTTTTTGTCCAGCCCGACGACCTTGGCCTTGAACTCGCGCTTGTCGGTCAGCCTCACCGTCACGGAGTCGGCGTCGTTGACCACGTGCGCGTTGGTCAGGATGATGCCGTCCGGATCCACGATGAAGCCCGACCCGAGGGCGTGCATCGGCACCCTGGGATGGCGCCTTTCCGCCCCCGGGACGCCGAACTGGCGAAAGAAATCGAAAAAGGGCGAATCGGGGTCCATGCCGTCGAAAGGCGAAGAAACCTTGGCCGTGCCCGAAACGCTGATGTTCACCACCGCCGGCCCCTCGGCCGCGGCGATCGCCGTGAAATCCGGCAGCGCCACCGCCGCCGCCGGCAAACGGGCATTCGCGGCGACGACGGGCGCAGCCGCGGCTTCGCCCATGTGCCAATTGCGGGCCTCGTGGCCCGCGGCGAAAGACAGCGCCAGCGCGGCCGGCAGGATCGCACGCCTCAAACTCCTGTTCATCGCGGATCTCCTATGCTTTGCGGTGCTCCGGGCACCCGCCGCATAGATTTGCGGGAGGGCCCGCCGGTTCATTCGAAATTGAAATCAGATGTTTCAGCCGCCTGCCCAGGCGCTTGGGGCCGGCCGGCATTCCCTTGGCCGGGCACGCCGCGGCGGCGGCGCTTGCCGGGCGGTTATTCGTCCGGCAAGTTTCGTGCGGTTGTGGCAAAGCGGAGGCTCCGGCCCGGCCGCGCTTGGTCTAACGCCGCATCGTCATGCCGATGCCGGCGAAGATCAGGGCGATGCCGAGGTAGTGGTAGCCGTGCGGCACCTCGCCGAGGAACACGGCCGCGAGCAGCGTGCCGAACACCGGCATCAGGTGGATGAACAGGCTGCCCTTGCTGGCGCCGACGTCCGCGACGCCGCGGTTGTAGAACACGTAGCTGACGAACCCCGGGAAGACGCCGATGTAGGCGACGGCCATCGCCGATCCCGGGCTGAGGACCGCATGGCGGCCCTGGCCGACCTCCCACGCATAGGCGGGCGCCAGCGCGGCAATGCCGACCACCAGCATCGCCGCCAGCATCAGCATCGGATGCACGCCCGCCGGCCGCCAGGCGAGCGCGATGGTGTAGATCGCCCAGTCGAGCACGGCGAGCAGCACCCACAGATCGCCCACGTTGAGCTGGAAGCCGGCCAGCGTGTCCAGGCTGCCGCGGCCGACGATGGTGAGCGCGCCGCCGAGCGAGACCAGCACGCCGAGCGACTGCAGGCGCGTCAGGCGCTTGCCCAGCGCCGCCCACGAGATCGCGATGGTGGCGATCGGGATGAACGAGTTGAGCAGCGCCGCGTTCGTCGCCGTGGTGTGCTGCAGCCCCAGGTAGGCGAAGGTGTTGTAGCCGCCGATGCCGAGCGTTCCCAGCACCAGCAGCGGCCGCCAGCCGCGCCGCAGCAGCGGCCATTGCGCCTTCAGATGCGGCAGCGCGAACGGCAGCGTGCAGCACAGCGCGACGATCCAGCGCCAGAACGCCAGGCTGAGCGGCGGCAGCTCGTCCCGGAAGGCCCGCCCGAGCACCATGTTGCTCGACCAGAACAGCGCGGCGAAAGTCAGCAGCAGATAGGGACTGGCGAAGCGCTTCGGCATGCGTGGCACGGGGAGGGACCGGCCCGCGATTCTGCCACCAAATAGCGGTCGAACTGGTGGTAGGCTTGCAGCAACCAGGGATGCCGAGATGCCGCAGCCGATGAGAACCGCTCCCCCGCGCAGGAAGCCGCTTGCCGCCATGGCCGCCGCTGCGCTCGCCTATTGCGCCTGCGCCGCCGCGGCGGGCGACGAATTCACCATCGTGATACGCGACGGCCGCTTCGAGCCGGCCGAACTTCGCGTGCCCGCCGGCCAGAAGCTCAAGCTGGTCGTCGACAACCGCAGCGCCTCCGCCGAGGAATTCGAAAGCTACGACCTCGACCGCGAGAAGATCGTCCCCGGCAACTCGCGTGCGACGATCTTCGTCGGGCCGCTCAAGCCCGGCCGCTACGAATTCATCGACGAACTCAACCGCAGGACGCCTCCGGGTGCGCTGATCGCCGAGTAAAGAGACACCGCGATGCGAAGCTTGCTGCCCACGATGCCCAGGACATTCGCCGTCTCGCTGGCCTGCTGCGCGGCCGCCGCCGCCCACGCCGGCCCCGCCGATTACGTGTTCACGCCCCATGTCGTGCAAGGCGAGCGGGAACTCGAGCTCAAGTACGGTACGGCGCGCGGCGCCGACGGCAGCCGTTCCAGCGCGGAGAGCCTGGGCCTCGGCTACGCGGTCACCGGCAACTGGTTCACCGAGCTCTACGCCAATCGCGAATCGGCCGCCGGCGCCAGCGCCCGCGCGCACGAATGGGAGAACAAGTTCATGCTCACGGAACCGGGCGAGTACGACGTCGACCTCGGCATGGTGGCGGAACTCGAGGTGCCGCAGCGCAACGGCGATCCCTACGAATCCACCCTGGGCCTGCTGCTGCAAAAGGATGTCGACCGCATGCAGTTCAACCTCAATGGCCTGCTGGTGCGGCAATTCCACGACGGACAGCCGCACCGGACCGAACACGTCTACCAGTGGCAGGCCAAGTACCGCTGGCGCCCCGCGCTGGAGTTCGGCGCCCAAGGCTTCGGGCGCGTCGAGCGCTGGCCGCTGCGCAGCGAAGCCGGCGGGCACGACGCCGCGATGGGTCCCGCGCTGTTCGGCATGCTGCACGCCGACGGCCGTTCGGTCCTCAAGTACAACGCGGCGCTGCTGTTCGGCGCGACCGACACCGCCGCGCGTCGGACCTTCCGCACCCAGATCGAATACGAGTTCTGAGGCTCGGGTTCGGTTCTGGCCGCGGTCACGGGGCGCGCAGTGTCGAGAACGCAAACCGGCTTTCTCGGAACAGCCGCAAGCAGGCATCGACCGCGGCCGGATCGTAAAGGCGGCCGCGATTGGTCTCTATCTCGGCCAGGGCAGCCGTCTGCCCGAGCGCCACGCGATATGGCCGGTGGGAGATCATGGCATCCACCACGTCGGCGACGGCAAGGATTCTGGCTTCCAGGACGATCTCCTTCAACGTCAGCCCCTGCGGATAGCCGCTTCCGTCGCCCCGCTCATGGTGCTGGAGAACCATTTCACGAACCGGCCACGGGAAATCGACGTCCTTGATGATGTCGTATCCGACGCGAGGGTGGATCTTGATGATGTCGAACTCCATGGCGCTCAGCCGGCCCGGTCGCGCGAGGATTTCCACGGGAACGGACACCTTGCCGATGTCGTGGATCTCCGAGCCGCGCAGGATTCCCATGACCCGATCATCGTCGAGCCCCATTTCACGCCCGATGGCGGCCGCCAGTTCGGCGACGCGCCGCTGATGTCCGGCGGTGTAGGGATCGCGCGCCTCGATCGTGGTGGCGATGGCTCGGATCGTGTCTGAAAGCGCCTTCTCCAGCTTGCGGGCGCTCTCTCTTTGCACGGCACGTCCCCGCAGCGTGGCAATGCCGAACGACAGATCGGCGGCCAGTTCGGCCAGCAAATGCAGTTCTTCGGCGTCGAAGGCGTCGGGCTCCCCTGCGTAGATCGTGAGTGCTCCGAGAATCCTGTCGCCGAGGGTCAATGGGAGCGCAATGCTCGAGCGATACCCGCGTCGCGCCGCCGCATCCCGCCACGGCCCCATTCTTGGATTGGTCAGCACGTTCGAGTTGATGCTTGCCATGCCGGTGCGAATCGCAGTACCCGTCGGACCTTGCCCCAGTTCGGTATCCGACCAGGTTATCTTGACGCCGTCGAGATAGTCGTTTTCGTAGCCCGATTTCGCAATGGGCCGCACCGAGCGTTCCTCGTCCTGTTCGCCATATCCGACCCAGGCCATCAGATATCCGCCATGTTCGACGCAAAGCCGGCAGACGTCGGTCAGCAACCGGTTCTCGTCCTGGGCATGGATCAGCGCCGTGTTGCAGTCGCTGAGAAGACGAAGCGCGCGATTCAGCTTTCTCTGTCCCGTCTCGCTCTTGCGAAGCTCGACGGTCATGCTTGCGGCGAGCGCCTGCGCGCGTGCCCGGCCGGTCACCAGCAGCCAGGCCACCAGGGCGAGCAGCGCGCTGCCGCCAGTTCCGGCGAGGGCAATGATGTTCGCCTTCTCGTAGTTCAGTCGCCCATCGAATTCAGGCAGCGAGTGGGCCACCACGGTCCAGGGACGACCGAAGAGCATCAACTGCCTGACGCTGCGGAATTGCGGGGAGCCTTGCCCCGTCGGGCTTCCCGAATCGAACAGCAAAGCATCGGCGCCTATCGTGTTGCCGTCATAGATCTCCAGGTCCAGCAACCGGGTGGTTCCCCGCCGCCAACGATCCAACATGCCGCCAACAAGGTCGTTCATGCGAAACGGCGCGTAGACCCAGCCCATGAGATTCGCGCGCCGCTCCTCGGACGTCCGGTGCGGGAGGCGCTGCCCATAGACGGGCAGATACATGAGGAAGCCGGGTTGGACATCCTGGTCGGTTTCCTGAACCAGCTTCACCTTCCCGGAGATGACGGGCGCATCTTCATCCCACGATCGCTGCATCGCCAGCCTGCGAACCGGTTCCGAATACATGTCGTACCCGAACGCCCTCTGGTTTCGCCAATCGAACGGCTCCAGATAGACGATGGAGGTGTAAGTCTCGCGCTCACCCGCAGGGCGGATGTCGTAGCGGGGAAATCCGCCGCTGCGCATGCGCGCGACATGCTTCGGCTTGTCCGGCGGCCGCACCAGCAGGGAGAAGCCCACTCCCTGGATCCCCGGATATTTGCCCTCCAGTCCGAGGGCGGCGACGTAACCGGCGAACGCTCGACGGTCTACCCCGTCCGACGCCGCGAACAGGCCGGCGACTCCCTCCAGCACCTGTTCGTAGCTGCCCATGCGCCGGTTGATGTACTGGACGATCTCCTCTGCACGCAGCTCGAATTCGTCATGCAATGCCCGGCGCGCCGCCTCCCGATTCGCATCCTGAGCCATGTAGGTGAGAACCAGACCTGCTGTCAGAATGAGCCACGGTGCGAGGAAGCTGGACTTCAAAGCGTTTGGCGTAGTGCCTGGCATGAACCAGCCTAGCAAAGGCAGGCCCGATGGCTATGGAGAATGCTTCGTGATGCTATCTTGGCCTATGGAAGGTCTTTGAGGGGGGAACACGATGCACCTCCCGCGATACGGTCGGGCGCGCGGCTATTCGTCTTTGGGGATCGGCTGGTTTTTCGCCATCATCCTGGTTCCCGGTGTCTTCGCGATCATCGTCGTGCTACTGGTTGCATACAAGGACCAGCGCGAAAACCTGGAGGGTAGCGCCCTTCAGGCATCGCGGGCACTGGTTCAGGCAGTCGATCGAGAATTTGCGGGCGCCAAGGGTGCATTGCTGGCGCTGGCCACCTCCCCGGCTCTCGGTACCGGCGATCTGCGCTCATTCGATCGGCAGGCGCGGGAATTGGTGGCCCGGGACCCGCACATATTGGCGATAGTCCTGATGACCGAAGACGGCCAACAGATCATAAACACGCTCCGTCCGTTTGGCACCCGGCTTCCGATATCGGGCCACCCGGAAATGGTGCGCCAAACCTTCCGGACCGGCATGCCGACCGTCTCGGACCTTTTCGTCGGCGCCGTAGCGAACCGTTACGTCGTTTCGGCGCAAGTACCGGTCTTTCGCGACGACCGGGTCGTCTATGCACTCAACCTGACATTTCTCGCCGGGCACTTCGACCAAATACTCCGGGCTCAGCAGGTGCCGCACGGCTGGGTCGCCGCCATTCTCGACTCCCGTGGAACCGTCGTCGCACGCAGCAAGGGCGAAGCTGAGTTCGTAGGCAAGCCGGCCACGCCGGACGTCCTCGAGAAAATACGGCTGACCAGCGAGGGCAGTCTCGCGAGTCATACCCTCGAAGGAATTCCGTCCTATGCGGCGTTCAGCCGTTCCTCCCTCACGGGCTGGACGGTAGTGATCGGCATGGCGCGCAGAATCCTTTATGAAAGCCTGTACCGCCTGTTCTTCATCGGCGCCCTGGTGATGGGCGTGTTCGTCGCTGCCGGCGCCTTGGTGAGCTGGTTGTCGACCAAGTACTTTCGCAAGTCGCTGTGGGCGCTCGAATCCGCGATCGCCGAAGCGGCGTCGGGCAATCTCGGCATGACGGTGCCGACAACCGGGCCGCGCGAGATCGCCCGCTTGGCGGAACGGTTCAATGCGATGCTGATCGCCAGGAAGAGGGCCGAGGCCGAGGTGGAACACCTGGCCTTCTTCGATCCGCTCACGAACCTTCCGAATCGGCGGCTCCTGTTGGACCGCATCAACACATCCGTGACGCATGCCGACCGCATCCAGGCCCTGGTTGCGATTTGCTACATCGACCTGGATGGTTTCAAGCCGATCAACGACACCTTCGGTCACGACGCAGGAGACGCGGCGCTGGTCGAAGTGGCCGATCGCCTGCGGGGACAGACCCGCGCAGAAGATTCGCTGGCGCGACTCGGCGGGGACGAATTCGTGCTGGTTCTGGCAGGCATAAATTCCGAATCCGAGTGCGCCGCCATACTCCAGCGCGTCCTCGACGCCCTCAGGCGACCCATCGCGCTGGAGGGAAGCCAGCGCGCCGAAATATCGGCGAGCATCGGAGTGGCGCTGTATCCGAACGACTCCCGGGATCCGGACATACTGCTTCGTCTAAGCGACCAGGCCATGTATCGCGCAAAGCAAGCGGGGCGCAACCGGGTCAATTTCGTCGCCTCCGATCAGGAACCTTCCGCAGAGACTGCGTGATGCACCGGTTTTCTCAGTGGACGGTGCAGACCATTTAAGCAGCAGGAAAGTCGCGTTTGCCGCTCAACCATGCGGGTTTGCGGCATGTTTCAGGGGTCAATCCGACCCTGCAAAATCGGACATTTGCGGACATTGTGAATCAATGGGTTACATTGGCGTTTGACGCACGATCTAGTCCTTCGAATGCCCCCATCATCCCGGGCTTGAATAGCCGAAGAATGAAGGCCGTACTTCTAACGTCCGCTAGTTGTCCTGTCCATAGCGTAGGCACGGAGAAATGCCGCGACCGCGTTCCTGGCGGCACGTGAAACGGCTGCTGCAGAAGGAGGCGCCTTGGTTGCGCCCAGGAGGCAGCGCTCAAGGATGTCTGCCTCCAGCAAGGCGCGGAAGTCGTATGCGGCCTGCAGCGGATCGGCCTCGCGCAGATAGCCGTCCTGCATGGCGCCGCGGAGGAATGCGGCGAGCTCCTGCATGTAATGGAGCGTCTTTTCGTGGAAGAGCTTGCCGATGCCCGACCGCGCGGCCTCGGCGATCACGAGGCGGCGGGACGCCAGCATTTCCGGGGTGCAGGTCAAGCGCAGGATGTCCTTGCCCAGATTGAGCAGCGCCGCCGACACATCGGCTTTCGGGTCCTGCAGTCCGGCAAAGAGCCCCTCAAGCAGGTGATCCGTGATGTTGACCATGCATTCCAGGAACAACTCCTCCTTCGACGGAAAGTAGTTGTACACCGTCGCCTTGGAGCCGCCCGCGGCGGCGGTGATCTCCGACATGGTGGTCTTCTCGAAGCCGTTGCTGCGGAACAGCCGGTAGGCCGTGTCGAGGATGTGCTGGCGCTTTTGGTCTGTCTTCCTCATCGTGGTGTCCTTGCCGGTTATCCTGAACTGTCGGGTACAGTGTCGCCCGATGCCGATCGTTGGTCAAGTGTCGCGTGTCTCAGCGGGGCGTAGATGCGGAAGAAGAGCTTGACCGCATTCCTGGCAGTCCGCGAGATGGTCGCACTGGAAGGAGGCATCGCCTCCGCATCCAGCAGGCAGCGTTCGAGGATCTCGGCCTCGGCCAGTGCGCGCAATTGCTGTGCCGCGAGCACGGGATCGTCCTTGCGCAGTTGCCCGCTGTCCATGGCACGACGAAGAAAGTCCGCGAGGTCACGGACGTATTCTCTCGTCCTTCCGTAGAACAAGCTGCCGATCCCCGAATGGTCGGCATTGGAGATGAGCAGCCGCCTGGCCGCCACCATTTCCGGCGTGCATGTCAGCCGCGGCGTGTTCTTGCTCAGTCTTGACAGTGCCGCCGACAGATCGGCCCTGGGGTTCCGCAGGCCGGCAAACGCCGCATCGAGGTAGTGGTCGCAAAGGCTCGTCACGCACTCGACGAAGAGCTCTTCCTTTGAAGGGAAATAGTTGTAGACGGTCGCCTTGGAGCCGCCCGCCGCGGTGGCGACCTGCGCCATGGTGGTCTTCTCGAAGCCGTTGTCCCTGAAGAGCCGGTAGGCCGCATCGAGGATTTGCCGGCGTTTCCGGTCGGTCTTTCTCATTCCGCACTCCCAAGAAATATTCTGAACCTGTCGGTACAGTTTCTGTTGACATCCGTTTTTTCGCGGCGTATAAACTGTACCGTACAGTACATTATGAGGAGCGGCAATGCAAGCGACCAACACTTCCGTAACCCCGAAAGTCGGCCGGCATCGGCTCCCGATGCTCGCGGCTGCGTGCCTGCTGGGCCTGGCCGGCTGCGCCCAGATTCCCCAGCTCGGCAAGCCGCTGGAGCCCAAGCCCGTCGAACAGTTGGGTGCGGCGAAATCGTTCGCCGCACCGGCGGCGGCCTGGCCGCAAGATGCCTGGTGGAAGATTTACGGCGACGGCCAACTGGACGAACTGATGGCGGAAGCCCTGCGTGATTCGCCCGACCTGGCTATTGCCCAGGCCCGCTTGCGCAAGGCCCAGGGCATGGCCCAGGCGGCCGGCGCGCCGCTCATGCCGCAGGTCACCGGCAATGCCTCGATCACGCAGCAGAAGCAGAGCTATAAGTACCTGACGCCGCAGGAGGCGCTGCCGCAGGACTGG
>DASVZD010000271.1:0-10249 GCA_036391815.1 Rhodocyclaceae bacterium | reverse complement strand
ACCTTGACGGCCTGGCCGGAGTACTTGCCGAAGAGGACGCGATCGCCGACCTTGACGGCCATCGGACGGACCTTGCCGTCGTCCAGGATCTTGCCGTTGCCGACGGCCAGGACTTGGCCCTGATCGGGCTTCTCACCGGCGGTGTCGGGAATCACGATGCCACTGGCCGTGGTGCGCTCGGCTTCGACGCGCTTGACGATCACACGGTCGTGCAAAGGACGAATTTTCATGGACTTAAGCTCCTTTTGCTGACAATTTACGATTGGCAGGGCCTGCCCCTGCCCCTCAGATTGGCGGGCGGTCGTGTTAGCACTCGCCGCCGACGAGTGCTAATGGTAGGGGGTCGCAGTCGAGATTTCAAGGGTTCGGGGAACGATTGGCATGGAAATCCCGCGACTACCGGTTTGCCGGTAGCGCAGCTACCCGAATCCATGTATCCAATTTTCGCGGCCATCAAATTTCCATATCAGCGGCCAAATCGCCTTTGGTACGGCGATCTTCCGCCGTACGACCCGTCGATTCAGTCGGCTAGTCGCCGTCGTCAAAGTCCGTTCCCACCAATTCCGAGAAATTCGCTCGGATTTAAAACTCCCATTTGGCAGCCAATGGCAGCGTCGCTAGAGTTGCCCTTACCCCGGACGGCGCTGCCCGGTCCCTGCAACTCCGTCGCGAACAAGAGAAAGAGGAGGTGCCCGCCATGACCAACCACCCCGTCGGCGACCGACCGCCGGCCAGCCCGGATGTTCCCCTCGAATCCCCCGGCGCCCCCGGCTGGTGGCTTGGGAACGACGACAGGTTTGCCGCCCTCTGCGAAACGCGCCTGAGGATTCACCGGCATGAAAAGGCCGCCGCCCGGAAAGCCGTTTCGCTCGTCGGCTGCGGGGTCATTGCGGCTGCCTCGATCTACAGCATCGACGCGACCGGCGCGGTCGCCATCCCGGCCCAGCCCGGCTTCGTCGCCTTCTTCGCCTCCGTCGCGCTGCTCGCCATGGCGGCCTGGGTACTCGATCGCCGGCTGCTCCAGCAGCTCGAAGACGTGCACCTGCGATCGCGCCTCTGGCTCGACCTGGTGGATGCCGTGAAGGAAGGGTGCATCGACGTGCGGCGGCTGGAAATGGCCGCCGGCCACGAAGGAGAAATCGAGCGGCTGCTTCGCACCGAGGCCGCGCTCGCCTGGCGCTTCCTCGCGTCGGGACGGAAGCTCGCGCTGCACCTGCCGATCTTCGGCCACTGCTTCACCCTCGAAAACAACTAGCCCTCCTCCTCCGGCCTTCCCGGCCGGATCTTCCTGAGACCCCGCCATGACCAAGCTGCTTTGGAACGCTCCTCCTTTGTCCTTCGCCGGGAACCCGGCCGAAGAACCCGACGAGATCGGCTTCGGCTTCCAGTTCGCCGGGCCCAACGGCAACGACTTCGCCTCGATGATGCGCGAAGTCGACTTCCTCATGGAGAAGGGCTTTCCGCTCGGGATGGCGCTGGTGATCGGCAAGATGGACACGTCCGTCTGCCGCCAGATCAAGAAATCGGCGGCACGCCAGGCCGACTACGTCAACTGGGTGATGATGGGTCCGATGCTGATCGCCGTGTTCCGCAAGGGATTGTCCGAGGAGCTGGCGCGCGCCTGGCGCATGGTGACGGCCGAGCGGACGGACGTCTCCGCCGGGGTCGTCTTCTCGGACTTCCTCAACAACCACGAGGAACTGCTGGTCGCCGCACGCATCGCCCTCCAGCGCGCCATGGTCCAGCGCACCGACCTGCTGGTGCTCGAGCCCGACGACGCGGTCCAGGCGATCTGCGACCACCGCACCGCGCTGCTGATGAAGAGGCACCTGGCGGCCGGCGGCGGCGACTTCGAGGCGCACTTCCAGCCCCAGGTCCATCTCGATTCCGGCCGGCCCGCGGCCGCCGAGGCGCTGGCCCGCTGGCATCCCGGCGACCAACCGATGCCGCCGTCGCACTTCATCCCCATCGCCGAGGAGAACGGCCTGATCGGCGAGATCGGCGAGATGATGCTGGCCCTCTCCGCGCGCGCCATCCGCGTGCTGCGCGGCAGCGGCATCGCCATCCCGCATATCGCGGTCAACGTCTCGCCGCTGCAAAGCCGCCAGGGCGACTTCCTGCGCACGGTGACCGACGTACTGAACAGCGAAAAGCTGAGTGCCATGGATATCGAGCTCGAGATCACCGAGTCCCTGGCCGGCAGCGGCGGCGACGACTTCATGCACTGGCTCACCGACCTCTCGTCGGCGGGCTTCCGCATCGCCATCGACGACTTCGGCACCGGCACTTCCACGCTCGCGCGCATCCGCGACATCCCGGCCCACAAGATCAAGCTCGACCGGGCGTTCATCACGCCGCTGCCGAACGACGAGGCCGCCTGCACCACCTGCCGCTCGGCGCTGGACCTGGTGCACGGGCTCGGCAAGACTTCGCTCGCCGAGGGCGTCGAGCACCAGGCGCAGGCTCGCTACCTCGGCGCGCTCGGCTGCGGCATGGGCCAGGGCTTCCTCTGGGCGCGCCCCATGCCGGAGCGGGAACTGGTGGCCTGGTGGAGCGGCCGCACCACGCATTGAACACCGGGCGGCGCCCGACAGTCGCGGATATCGGCGCGGTTCGCTAAGATTGCGCGGGTGATCCCCGTGCGCAACCTTCTCGCCTGCCTCTTCCTGTCGTTCTCGCTTGCCGGCATCGGCCATGCCGCCGCGCCGGAGCGCGACGGCAGGATGCCGGCCACGGTGGCGAGCGCCCTCAAAGCCCTGGCGATCCCGCCGAGCGCCGTCTCCATCTACGTCCAGGAAGTCGGCGCTGCCACGCCGCGCCTGGCGATCAATGCCGGGCGGCCGATGAATCCCGCCTCGGTGATGAAACTGGTCACCACCTACACGGCGCTGGGCATGCTGGGCCCGGCCTACACCTGGAAGACCGAGGTGCGCGTCGATGCGCCGGTCACCGACGGTCGGCTGGCCGGCAGTCTCTACATCAAGGGCAGCGGCGACCCCAAGCTGACCTTCGAACAGTTCTGGCTGCTGCTGCGCCAGCTTCGCGCGCAGGGCATCCGCGACATCGACGGCGACCTCGTGCTCGACCGCTCGATCTTCCAGCTGCCGCCGGCCGACGACGGCGCCTTCGACGACCAGCCGCTGCGGCCCTACAACGTCAGCCCCGACGCGCTGCTGGTCGGCTTCAAGGCGATCCGCCTCGGGCTCATGCCGGACCCCGCGACGCGCGCGGTGCAGATGACCGTCGAGCCGCAGCCGGCGAACCTCGACGTGATCAACCGCATCCGGCTCGGCAACAACGGCTGCGGCGACTGGAAGGAAGGCCTGCGCGCCGACCTCTCGCGCCATGCCGAACGCTTCCGGCTGGTCGTCACCGGCAGCTACTCGGCGTCCTGCGGGCAGAAGAACTGGCTGCTCGGCGTCATGCCGCACGAACTTTACGTGCGCGGACTGTTCGAGCAGCTGTGGACCGAACTGGGCGGCACCATCAAGGGCGGCGTGCGCGACGGTGCCGCACCAGCCTCGGCCCGGCTGGTGGCGAGCATCGACTCGCCGGCACTCGCCGAGATCGTGCGCGACATCAACAAGTACTCCAACAACGTCATGGCGCGCCAACTCTTCCTCACGCTCGGGCTGGCGGGCGGCAGGCAGCCGGTCCGTCCCGCGGACGCCGCCGCCGCCGTCCGCGACTGGCTCGCCGCCCATGGCCTGGCCTTCCCCGACCTGGTGCTGGAGAACGGCAGCGGGCTCTCGCGGCAGGAGCGGGTCAGCGCCGAGGACCTGGGCCGGCTGCTGCAGTCGGCGTGGAAGAGCGCGCTGATGCCGGAGTTCGTCGCCTCGCTGCCGCTCGCCGCCGTCGACGGCACCATGAAGAAGCGCTTCAACGGCAACGGTGCCGCCGGCCACATGCACATCAAGACCGGCACGCTGGAGGGCGTCAAGTCGATCGCCGGCTACGTGCTCGACTACAAGGGGCGCAACGAGGCCGTCGTGTTCATCATCAACCACCCGAACGCGCAGGCCGCACAGTCGGCGCAGGATGCGCTGCTGCAGTGGGTCTACGACGGCGCCGTCAATTAGACCGGCCAGGCTGAATTAGCAGGCCGCCGCGCGGCCATAGAAATATTCTCTTGCCCTCCATGCGCCTGGCATCGACAATGCCATCGCCATGTTGACCGTCAGCCTGCTCATGAAGATCTACGGCTGCAAGGCCGAGAAAGCCGAACGCTGGCTGCCGTACCTGCAGTCGGCGACCCGCTTCGCCGACGTCGATCGGGACCCCAACCGCCTCTCCTGCTTCCTCGCACAGATCGGCCACGAGTCCGGCCGGCTCCGCTACACGCGCGAGATCTGGGGGCCGACCGCGCAGCAGCGGCGCTACGAGTACGGCACGCCGCTGGCCCGGACGCTGGGCAACTTCGAGCCGGGCGACGGCAAGCGCTACCTGGGCCGGGGGCTCATCCAGATCACCGGACGCATGAACTACCGGGTGATGACGCAGCAAATGAGCACCGCCGTCGAAGCCGAGTATTCGGGCGAAGGCAGCCCGATCGACGTGCCCGATTTCGAGGAGAGCCCCGAAGCCCTGGAACGGCCTTTCTGGGCGGCGATGAGCGCCGCCCTGTTCTGGCGCCAGCGCAGGCTCAACACCTTTGCCGACGCCCACGATTTCGTGACGATGACCCGGCGCATCAACGGCGGCATCAACGGCCTGGCGGACCGCCAGGCGCTCTACGGCGCCGCGCTCGGCGCCCTGATCTGAACCAAGGGGAGAACGAGATGACCGGAATCCTGGGAATCCTATCGGCGCTGGTGAGCGGCGGGGCGACCGGCCTGATCGGCGTCTTCCTGCAGCGCTTCTTCGACTACAAGGGCAAGCAGCAGGACCTGGAACTGGTGCGCATCAACAACGAGCACGCGCGGCTGCTGGCGCAGATGGACCTGGAGAAGGCCAACCGCGCCGCCGAAGCCACCGAAAAGGTGGCGCAAGAACAGGCCGACGCGCAGATTCGCAGCGCCGAGCTGGACGCCCAGGCCAAGGCCGACGAGGCGGCCGCGAAGGCCTACATCGCCAGCGTCGAGTCCGACCGCGCCACCTACCTGGATCCCAAGGCGCAGAGCCGCAGCAAGTTCGCGCGGGCCATGATGACCCTCGTCGATTCCGCGCGCGGCCTCATCCGGCCGGCGCTGACGCTGTACCTCGCCGTCCTCACCACCTTCATGTACCACTGGGCGACCGACATCGCCGCCCGCGAAGGCTTCGCCATGAGCGCCGCCGATGCCGCCGAACTGGTGAAGACGATCATCAACACGCTGCTGTACCTGACCACCACCTGCATCGTCTGGTGGTTCGGCGTGCGGCCGTCCCAGCGCGGCAAGGACGCGGCGTAGCCGCAGGGAGAGATCGCCATGGCGGGCAAGCTCGACGACTTCCTCAACCCCAACTCCATGCTGACCCCGGGCATCGCCGGCGGGCTCGCCACCACCATCGCGATGCCGCTGGCGTTCAGCTTCGGCTGGAAGATTCCGCTGCTGGTGCTGGCCGTGAGCTTCCTGCTCTCGCTGCTGATCGTTTCCGGCTTCGATGCGAAGATCCCCTGGACCAAGCGGTCGATCTACTGCGTCCTCAACACGCTGATCATCTTCTCCGCCAGCATCGGCGCGGCCCGCCAGATCGACCAGCCGCCCCAGCCACCGGAAGCGCCACCCCCGCCCGCCATGAGCAGCGGAGTGCTGGACGTGCTGATCCCGTCCGCGCAGGCGCAAGTGCAGAAGCCGCCCCGCAACGTTCCCGTTGCGCCGCGCAAGCCCGCCGCCGCGCCGGCACCGGACCAGGCCGCGGCGCAAGCCGAGGAACTGGCCAAGCTGCGTGCGCAGGTCAAGGAGATGCAGGACTATCAGCTCAAGCGCCAGGAATACGAGCGCCAGACGGCGGAATACAACCGCCGCTGGAAGTTCTGAGCTAGAGCCCCAGCGACGCCCACATGGCGTCGACGCGCCGCTTCACCTCCGCGTCCATCGCGATCGGCCGGCCCCATTCGCGGCCGGTCTCGCCGGGCCACTTGTTGGTGGCGTCGATGCCCATCTTGCTGCCGAGCCCGGCGACCGGCGAGGCGAAGTCGAGGTAGTCGATCGGCGTCTGCTCGACGATGGTGGTGTCGCGCGCCGCATCGACGCGCGTCGTCAGCGCCCACACCACTTCCTTCCACTCGCGGATGTTCACATCGTCGTCCGTGACGATGATCAGCTTCGTGTACATGAATTGCCTGAGGAACGACCAGATGCCGAACATCACGCGCTTGGCGTGGCCCGGGTACTGCTTCTTCATCGACACCACGGCGAGCCGGTAGGAGCAGCCTTCCGGCGGCAGGTAGAAGTCGGCGATCTCGGGGAACTGCTTCTGCAGCAGCGGCACGAAGACCTCGTTGAGCGCCACGCCGAGCATCGCCGGCTCGTCCGGCGGCTTGCCGGTGTAGGTCGAGTGGTAGATCGGATCGCGGCGCATGGTGATGCGCTGGACGGTGAACACCGGGAAGCGCGCGACTTCGTTGTAGTAGCCGGTATGGTCGCCGAAGGGGCCTTCCTCAGCCGTCTCGTCGGGCGCGATGAAGCCTTCCAGCACGATTTCCGCCGACGCCGGCACCTGCAGGTCGGAGCCGACGCACCTCACCAGTTCGGTCTTCGCGCCGCGCAGCAGACCCGCGAACTGATACTCGGAAAGCGTGTCGGGCACGGGCGTCACCGCACCGAGTATCGTCGCCGGATCGGCGCCGATCACGACGGCCACCGGGAACGGCTGCCCCGGGTTCTTCTCGCAATGCTCGCGGAAGTCGAGTGCGCCGCCGCGATGCGCGAGCCAGCGCATGATCACCTTGTTCGGGCCGATCACCTGCTGGCGATAGATGCCGAGGTTCTGCCGCGGCTTGTGGGGCCCGCGCGTCACCACCAGGCCCCAGGTCACCAGCGGGCCCGCGTCGCCCGGCCAGCAGGTCTGGATCGGCAGGCGCGAGAGGTCGACGTCCTTGCCTTCCCACACCACCTCCTGGCACGGCGCGGAGGAGACCACCTTCGGCGCCATGTTGAGCACCTGCTTGAAGACGGGCAGCTTGTCCCAGGCGTCCTTCAAACCTTGCGGCGGCTCGGGCTCCTTGAGGAAGGCGAGCAGCTTGCCGACCTCGCGCAGTTTCGCCACGTCGTCCTCGCCCATGCCCAGCGCCACGCGCCGCGCCGTGCCGAACAGGTTGCCGAGCACCGGCATCGAATGGCCTTTCGGCTTCTCGAACAGGATCGCGGGCCCGCCGGCGCGCAGTACGCGGTCGCAGATTTCTGTCATCTCGAGCTTCGGGTCCACCTCCACGGCGACGCGCTTGAGTTCGCCCTGGCTTTCCAGTTGCGCGAGGAAGTCGCGCAGGTCGCGATATTTCATGCGGCGTGTCCCGAAGTGAGGTTGGCGAGCGCGTCGAACGCATCATCGCCGGCGTTGCGCGGCAGCGCGATCAGCGGCACCCGGTCCACGTGGGTAGCCAGGGACGCCAGCGTGTTCTCCGTCCCGACGCCGTCGGCGCTGTCGTTGACGACGATCGCCGTCGGCCGCACCGCGCCTTCGCGCAGCGCGGCGAGCGCAGTGAGGGTGTGGCTGACCGAGCCGAGGTAGGTGCCGGCCACCAACAGCACCGGCAGGTCGAGCGCGACGATCCAGTCGCGCACGGTGTTGTATTCGTCGATCGGCACCATGACCCCGCCGACGCCTTCGACCAGAACGTCCCCCTGGGCACGCAGCACCTCGCGGCGGCACCAGGCGATCAGGTCGTCGAAATCGATGTTGCGGCCCTCGAGGGCGGCCGCACGTTCGGGCGACAGCGGTGCCTCGAAGCGCCAATGCGAAACGGCGGCGATGTTCCTTTCGCTGACTTCCTCTCCGCAAGCGGCCAGCAGGCGCGCGGCATCGGACTCGGAAAAGCGTGCCGCGGCATAGCCGCTCATCACCGGCTTCAACGCGCGCACGGCATGGCCGCGCCTGCGCCAGGCCCGCGCCAAGCCCTCTGAGACAAAGGTCTTGCCGATGTCCGTACCGACCCCGGTGATAAAATACGCATTTCCCATCGCGCCGGCATTGTAGCGCCCCCGCCTGCTCCCCATGGCCGAGCCCCCGAACTGGCTGAACCTCGATCACGTCTGGCTTCCGTACGCCCAGATGGCGGACGCGCCGCTGCCGCTGCCGGTCGTCTCCGCCTCCGGCGTGCGCCTGCGGCTGGCCGACGGCCGCGAGTTCATCGACGGCATCTCGTCGTGGTGGACCGCCTGCCACGGCTACGCGCATCCGCACATCGTCGCCGCCGTGCAGAAGCAGGCGGCGCAACTACCGCACGTGATGTTCGCCGGCCTCGCGCACGAGCCCGCCTACACGCTCGCCGCGCGGCTTGCCGCCAAGCTGCCCGGCGACCTCGGCCGCGTGTTCTTCTCCGAGTCCGGCTCCGTCTCGGTCGAGATCGCGCTGAAGATGGCGCTCCAGTACTGGCGCAATTGCGGCGAACCGCAGCGGCGCGCCGTGCTGGCCTTCCGCCACGGCTACCACGGCGACACCTTCATGACCATGGCGGTCACCGATCCGGACGTCGGCATGCACGAGGCCTTCCGCGGCATCGTCCCCGGCGCCCTGCTGGTGGACCTGCCGCGCGACGAAGCGTCGGCCGCCGCGCTCGACGAACTCTTGGAACGCGAGGCGCCGCGCCTCGCCGCCGTGATCGTCGAACCGCTGGTGCAGGGCGCCGGCGGCATGCGCATGCACGACGCGGCGACGCTCGCGCGCCTGCGCCAAGCCTGCGACCGCCACCGCCTGCTGCTGATCCTCGACGAAATCATGACCGGCTTCGGCCGCACCGGCAGCCTGTTCGCCTGCGAGCAGGCGTGCATGGTGCCCGACATCGTCTGCCTGTCGAAGGCGCTCTCCGGCGGCACGCTGCCGCTGGCCGCCACCGTCGCGCGCGAACATGTCTTCGCCGCCTTCCTCGGCAGCGAGTTCGAGCGCGCGCTGATGCACGGCCCGACCTTCATGGCCAACGCCCTGGCCTGCGCGGCGGCGAACGCCTCGCTCGACCTGTTCGAGGGCGAGCCGCGGCTGGCCCAGGTCGCCGCCATCGAGCGGCAGCTGGCCCGCGAGCTGGAACCCTGCCGCGCGCTGCCGGGCGTGCGCGACGTCCGGGTAAAGGGCGCCATCGGCGTCGTCGAGCTCGACGCGCCGGCCGCTCCGCTGCGCGCCGCCTTCGCCGAGCGCGGCGTCTGGCTGCGTCCGTTCGGCAACATCGTCTACCTGATGCCGCCCTTCGTCATCGACACGGCAGACCTAGGCACGCTGACCGCCGCGGTCCGCGAGGTCGTCGGCGAATGGTCGCGCACCGGACACGCGGCGAAAGGAAGCGGCGATGTGGTTTGACGAAGCGATCGACGCCGCGCTCGCCGAGGCCGATGCCGCGGGCCGTCGCCGCCGGCTGCGCGCAGTCGCCATCCCCGGTCCACGCCTCGTGCTGGCCGACGGCCGCAGCCTGATCGACGTATCCTCCAATGATTACCTGGGCCTCTCGCAACATCCCGCATTGAAAGCACGCGCGACGGAATGGGTCGGGCGTTTCGGCGCCGGCGCCCGGGCCGCGCGGCTGGTCACCGGCACGCTGGAAGCCATGCTCGAACTCGAAGCGCGGCTGGCGGCCTTCAAGGGCACCGAGGCGGCGTTGATCTTCAACGCCGGCTACCAGGCCAACGCCGCCGTGCTTCCCTCCTTGTTCGACCTTGCCGGCGGGCGCAACGCCCTGGTGTTCACCGATCGACTCAACCACGCCAGCCTGCACGCCGGCTGCGCGGCGGCGGGGGTCAAGGAAATCCGCTTCCGCCACAACGACCTCGCGCACCTGGAAGAACTGCTGGCGCAGCATGCGCAGGGTCGGCCCTGCTTCATCGTCACCGAATCCGTCTTCAGCATGGACGGCGACCGCGCCGATGTCGGCGCGCTCCACGCCGTCGCCGCGCGCCACGACGGCCTGCTCTATCTCGACGAGGCGCATGCGACGGGCGTGCTGGGTCCGCAGGGCCGCGGCCTCGGCGGCGACGCTCCGGGAGCGGTCATCATGGGCACGCTGGGCAAGGCCTTCGGCAGCGCCGGCGCCTACATCGCCGGGTCGCGCCGGCTGATCGACTACCTCGTCAGTCGCTGCGCCGGCTTCATCTACTCGACCGCCCCGGCGCCGGCCGCTTGC
>DASVZD010000270.1:0-13145 GCA_036391815.1 Rhodocyclaceae bacterium | reverse complement strand
TCGCCGACGGCGAAGGCCGCAACTCGGTCTGGCTCGCCGAGCAGGGCCTCGAGGTGACGGCGGTCGAAATCTCCCCGGTCGGCGTCGAGAAGGCCCGCCGGCTGGCCGCCGGGCGCGGCGTCCGGGTGAATTTCGAGATCGCCGACATCATGTCCCCGGCCTGGCCGCCGCCCGAGAAGACCGATGCCTTCGACTGGGTCGTGGCGATTTTCATCCAGTTCGTCGGGCCGTCCGACCGCCCTCGCCAGATCGAGGCGCTCAAGCGCGCCACCCGCCCGGGTGGGCGCATCCTGCTGCACGGCTACACGCCCAGGCAGATCGAGTACAAGACCGGCGGCCCGTCGGCCGTGGAGAACCTGTACACCCCGGAAATCCTGCACGGGCTCTTCGCCGGCTGGCACATCGAGGAACTCGTCGAGTACGAGGACGACGTCGCCGAAGGGCACGGCCACAAGGGCCGCTCGGCCCTGATCGGCCTGGTGGCCCGCAAGCCCGCCCAGCCGCCCATATCCCCGTCATAGGACAGGGGAATTCTGGTATCTTCGCCGCTCCGAGTTTTCCGATGGAATGACGAGTGGCCAGGACTACCTCCATCAGCCGCAGGATGGTCAAGCGCAAGGCCGGCTTTCCCCGCGCGCCGAATGCCGGCGGGTTGCGGCAGGCCAGGGAGACGCTCTCGTACGAGCGGCCGCCGGCGCTGAAGGCGCCGCGCCGGGCGACCAAGCAGTGGTGGCAGAAATCGGAGGTCTGGCTGTCCATCGCGATCCTGGTCCTGGTGCTCGGAGGGCTCGCCTACCTCGGCCTCAATGCCCGCCCGAACACCGGCTATCCGCAGGACGACTACTTCGTGTCGGGGGGCAGTGCCAGCGGAACGGACGGCACCGAGGGCCGCAACCGGCCCACCACGCGGGAGCGCGCCGGCAGCGATGAAGGCTTCCTGGCATTTGCCCGCACCCAGCACGCGCGCAGCGAGGCGAGGGCTGCCCGGCCGTCCCGTCCCTGAGGTCAGTACATTTCCCTGATGTGTATCACGCGCCGGTTCTCCGGCGTATAAATGCCGAAGGTGGCGCGGGCAGAAGGATCGCGATCGTAGGTAGCGGCGGCGCACGGGCCGTTGGTGCGCAGCCAAGGGACGGCGGCTTTGTCCAGCGTGGCGCTGTTCGGGTTCAGACAAGATTGCTCTTTGCTGCCCGATCCGAGATTAACTGAGATGTCCGCGGTGCCCACCTTGAGCGGTTCCTGCAGTACAAGCTGTGTCGTCCCTTTGACGAGCATGATTGGCGACGCGTTGTTCACTTTCGTCTTTGCGGCGACCGGGCCGACGAGAGCGAAGGCACCGGCCGGAAGCGCGGTACAGCCATCGTCGCTGCTCACCACCCAGCTCAGCCCGCTCCAATATTGCGCTTGAAGCGGCATGGCGAGCGGGCGCTTTTCGGAACCGAAGGCGTTGGAAAGGTGCAGGCGGCCGGAACGGATAGGCAGCGGGCCGTCTGGATGGGCCACGACGTCTCCCTTTGCGTCAGTGACTGTTGCATCCTTGGTTTCGTCCGATTGGGCGCGCACCCGGATGTCTGCCGGACGGGTCGGGAACGATCCCTGGGCGAAGGAAATCCGGCCGGTGTCGTCGCCAGGAAAGACGGTCGCGAATCCTTTCGAGAACTTGTCCTTGGTGACCTTGCCCGCGCCGGGCGTGGCATCGCGGAACAAGCTGCCTACTGCGCTGCCGGCATCCAGGGAAAGATCCACATCGAGCATCGCGAAGCCGCCGGCGAAATCATAATTTTCGGTCGTGCCGCGGGAGAGGTTCTTGGCGAAGACAATCAGCTTGAACGGCTGACCGGGTGCCCCCGGCCGGCCCGCGTAGGCGAAGGTGGCGCAGTTGTCCTGTCCTGAAGCGAGGGTTTCGAAATGATGCGGGTAGAAGCGGCCGACATAGCCGTCGGAGCGCACGTTGCCCGCTCCCAGATAGTCGTCGCCCGACACCCCGATGGTCGCTCGCAGTATGCCGACTTCGGACCAGCTGAGCTTCGCGGCTTCGAACGACCCGGTGAAGTCCCCGCTGAAGCCGAACGCGCCGGTGGGCAGCGTGCCGGCGTTGCCTCCGGCCGGCAAGCCTACGTTCCAGGTGACGTTGACCGTTTTCGCAGTCTCCTCCCGACCGTAATTGGGCGTGATGTTGCCGCCCTTTTCGATGGCCGAGATGGAGACGTCGAAGCTCCCGCCTGCGGGACAGAACTTCGAGTCGGAGGGGCTCGGAGAATTCTGGTTCGCGCCGTTCGATGCATTAGGCGTAACAGCCTTGCACGTCGCCGACGCGACTTTGAATCCGTACGGCTTGGTCACGAACGACCATGCACCGTTTAGGATCGTCGCTCCGACTGTCTTGTTGGCTCGAAGCGTGACCAGTCCCGCGTCCGCGTAGTTCAGCGTGAACGGCGCATTGCCGTCGGTGTCGAAGCTCATGGTGACGCCCGCTGCCGACGATCCTCCACGGTTGCTCCGGGGAATGACTGTGCTTGTCGAACCGTTCAGCGTCATCAGGTCCGTCCCGAAGCACGTCGATGGGTCGATGCATTCGTAGCCGAAATTGACCGAGGTTGTGGTGTTCGCAAGCGCTGCTTCGCACGCCTTGGTAACCGGGTTCGTCTTCACCGCCTGAAGAAAATAGGTTGCCGAACCGGCACCGGCACTTTGCGCGTCGATGCCGGTCGCGCCGCCGTTCTTCGTTGCGCTGACGATGAAGCCCGCATCCACGAAGACGTGCTCGCAACTGTCCGTCCCGCTGCCTGTGTTCCAGCAGCTGGTCGGCTTTGCGGTTGCCAGCGAAAGATCGCTCGTTTCGAGCGTCACCGTCTGGGCTGAGCCCACCAACACGGGTACCGAGGTGCTGCCGGCGCCGGCGGGAATCGCAAAATCAAACGTGCCAACGACACTGACACCATTCTTGGCGACGATCTTGCCGCTGATCGCCTTGGCGCTCGGGACACAGGAACCCGCGACATCCGAGCTGTTGCAGGCAGTCACCTTGACCGGCGACCCCATGCAGGTGACGCCGCTGCCGCTGTGGCTCAGGAGGATGTGGTCCATCTGAACGACGCCGCAGCGCGCATGATGCGGGGAGCAATTGCCCGACACCTGGCTGGTCCCGTCGATGTCCAGCGCCCCAGGCCAGTTGCCTGCGGTGGCATCGCCCCAGACCGTCGTGCCGTCGTGAAGCCTGACGCTGTTGTTGCCGCTCACGCTGCCGTAGATCGTGCTGCTGCCGATGTCGATGCCGACGTTGTTGGCGGAAACCGTGACGGTGGCGGAACTGGTGACGATGGCGTTGGTGATCTTCACGCCGCTGCCGCCCCCGCTGGTGACCACACCCGAAATCGTCCCGCCGTTGATGGTGACGGAATTGCTGCTGCTGCTGACGCCGTTGCCAATGTTCGTGTTCGTCGTGCCCACCGTGCAGCAGTCGGAGTGGACCATCCCGGCGACGCTGCCGCCTGTCAGGCTGATCGATCCGCTCGTGGTGAGGCGGACGTCGCCGCCGATCACCGTGCCGTCGGTGGTGACGCCGTTCGTGGCCGCAAGATCGCCCGCCACGCTGCCGCCTGTCATGAATGCCTGGTCGCGCGTGCTGATCGCACCCTTAATCGTCACATTGGTAAGCGTGACCGACGCATAGACGTCGACATTGCCGTAGACGACCGTATTTGCGGCGACGATGGCGCCCCAATTGGTGGCCGTCAGGCTTCCGTAAATGACGTTGCCGCTGCCGCCGATACTGACTGCGCCCGAGTCGGTAGTCAGGTTCCCGAAGATGACCGTGTTGCCGCCGCTCAGAGTGACCGTGGCGTCCCAGACGGTCTGCAGGGTAACGGCGGCGGATGCGCTACCGAGGACATTGCCTCCTGCCAATGCAGCTCCGCCCTGAGCAACGATGGTGAGGGGCGAGGAGGGAAGAACGGCATCGCCGGCGGCGAGGGCAACCGAACCCGAACATGTGTAGGTGCTGCCATTCGAAGACCAAGTGCCGGAACAGGCGGGAAAGTTGGGGCCGCCCGCGGTGCCAGAGAAGTCGTAGGTTGCTGCCGCCGCCAATGGCGACAGGCAGGTAAGCAGGGCGACAAGTGCGCAACAGCGGTAGGAACAAAGCACGTTCGGTTTCCCGGGGCATTGGACGACGACATTGTCATCGGGCCGGCGGAGGCGAGTCTAATCTTTTTCCCATATTCGTAGAAGGGGTATATGGACACAACCAAGTAGCCGCGGGTTCTTCCGCGAATCAATCCAGCTGGAGACTTTCGGCGAAGGCCAGCGCGCCGACCTGCGCCCGGTTGACCACTGGCAGCGGAACGCCCAGCGCGGCCGCGCGGGCGATCAGGTCGGACGGGTCCTCCCGCTCGGCCGCCGCCGCCAGTTCCAGCCACGGGGCGCAGGGCCCCTTGCGGTCGAGCAGCGCCTCGCCTATGACGGCCGGCAGGTTCATTTCCTTCAGCACCGCATCGATCCGCGTGCCGAGCAGCACGTCGAGCAGCGAGAAGGAGCCGGTGATGAACAGGTTGTCGAGCTGCTTGCGCTCCACCCTGCCTTCGGCGGTGAGTTCCATGAAGCGGCCGCGCGCGATGGCGGCCTGCATCAGCGCGGGCGCGGCCGGGTCGCGGCTGGCGGTGACCAGCAGCAGCGAGAGCCACTTGTTGAGCTTGTCGTAGCCGAGCAGCGTGACGGCGTGGCGGAAGGACTCGATCTGCTTCTGCAGGCCGAAGCCGGCGGAGTTGATGTAGCGCAGCAGCTTGAAGGAGATGCTGATGTTCTGCTTGAGCGTGCGCTCGATCTCGGTGACTTCCGCGTTCTGGCGCACCTGGTTGAGGATGTGGATGATCTGCGCGTGGCTGGGGTTGAGCCGGCTCGAGCTCGGCAGCCGGCCCTGCAGGAAGAACCAGCCGGTGGCGCCGACGTAGCCGTTGTCGATGGCGTCGAGGAAGTCGCCGTGGTCGGCGAGCCCGGTGGCGATCGGCACGGCGGGAACCAGCGGCAGGTGCGGGTAGCGCTTGGCGTTCGCCAGCGCGAAGCGCAGCTTGAGCGACGGCGGCGGCTCGAAGCCGACCTCGTACTCGTCGAGCAGCAGCGGCGTGCCCCGCTCCTCGAAGCGCGCGGCGAGAACCAGCCCCGCCGGCGTGCCGAGCACGCCGGCCGGCAAGCCGAGCAGCGCGTTGGACGGCGGCTGCCAGGAAAGCAGGCCCTCGTCGAACCTGGGGGTGACGACGCTGACCCAGACATCGTGCGTCGCCGGCCAGATGTCGGCCATGCCGTTCAGCGCCTCCGCTGCCGCATGGGCGCTGTTGGCCTGGACGATGAGCCGCGATGCGATGATGGCTTTCTGCCGGTTCACCACCGGTTCGCGGCGGATGAGGGTTTCCACGGTCGGCTACCTGGGCGCGTAGGTGAAGGCGTCGGAGAAGAATTGCTCGGGCGGCAGGCCGCGTGCGCAGAAGTCGCGCCGCGCGGCGTCGATCATCGCCGGTGCACCGCAAGCATAAACCTGAAATCCGGAGAGGTCGCTGCGATCCTCGAGCGCGGCCGCGTGCACCAGTCCGCGGCGGCCTTCCCAGGCATCGTCCGGTCCGGCCTCCGAAAGCACCGGGACGTAGCGGATGTGCGGGTGCTCGGCGGCCCAGCGCTGCGGCAACTCGGGCAGGTAGAGGCCGCTGCGGTCGCGGGCGCCCCAGTAGATGATGATCGGACGCGCGATGCGGTTGTGCAGCATGTATTCGACCATCGACTTCACCGGGGCGAAGCCGGTGCCGCCGGCCAGGAAGACGATCGGGCGGTCGGAGAACTCGTCGAGATGGAAATTCCCGTGCGGGCCCTCGATGCGCAGGATCTCCTTCTCCTTCATGGCGCCGAACACGTACTCGGTGAACTTGCCGCCCGGCACCAGGCGGACGTGGAATTCGAGGAATTCGTCCTCCTGCGGCGCGTTGGCGATCGAGAAGGCGCGCCGGCTGCCGTCCTTCATCAGGAACTCGACGTACTGGCCGGCCAGGAACTGCAGGCGCTCGCTGGCGGGCAGGCGCAGCCTCATCACGACGACGTCGGGCGCGACGCGCTCGAGCTTCTCCACCCGCACCGGCAGCATGCGCGGCTGGATGTCGCTTTCCATCGACGCCTCGCGGCATTCCAGCGTGACGTCGGATTGCGCCTTGGCGCAGCAGGTGAGCGTGAGGCCCTGGGTGCGCTCGTCGGGCGTCAGGGCGTGGTCGAGCGCCGCGCCGTGGTCGACGCTCCCCTCGAGCACCTTCGCCTTGCAGGCGCCGCAGGCGCCGTTGCGGCAGCCGTAGGGGAGGTGCACGCCGGCGTCGAGGGCCGCCTCCAGCAAGGTCTGGTCGTCGTCTGCCGCGAAGCCGTGGCCGCTGGGCTGGAGGGTCACTTGATACGCCATGCGATAATCGTCCGATGCGAAGACTGCTGATAGTCGGTTGCGGGGACGTCGTCCGCCGCGTGCTGCCTGAACTCGTGCGCCGCTGGCGCGTCTATGCGCTGGTGCGCGAACCCGAGGAGGAACTGCGGGCGCTGGGCGTCCTCCAGATTCTCGGCGACCTCGACCGGCCTGCCACGCTGCGGCGGATTTCCGGCATCGCGCATGCGGTGCTGCACAGCGCGCCGCCGGCCTCCGACGGCGCTGCCGATGCCCGCACCGGGCGCCTGATCGCGGCCCTGAGAAGGTCGCGAAGTCTACCACGGCACCTCGTTTACATCGGCACCAGCGGGGTTTACGGCGATTGCCGCGGCGAGTTCGTCAGCGAAACCCGAGCGCTGCATCCGGCCACCGCCCGCGCGCGCCGCCGCGCGGATGCCGAGCGCCGCCTGCGCGCCTTCGGACGCGAGTCGGCGTGCCGCGTTTCCATCCTGCGCGCGCCGGGCATCTACGCCGGCGACCGCCTGCCGCTCGACCGCATCGAGCGCGGTGACCCCGTGCTGCGCGCCGACGAGGACGTGTTCACCAACCACATCCACGCCGAGGACCTCGGGCGCGCCTGCATCGCGGCGCTGCGCCGCGGCCGGCCGAACCGCGCCTACCATGCCAGCGACGACTCGGCGATCCGCATGGGCGACTGGTACGACAAGCTGGCCGACGCCTTCGGCCGGCCGCGACTCGCCCGCGTCACGCGCGCCGAGGCCGAGCGGTGCCTGCCGCCGGTCATGCTATCGTTCATGCGCGAGTCGCGCCGGCTCGACAACGGGCGCCTGAAGCGCGAGCTGGGACTGACGCTGCGCTATCCGACCATCGATGCGGGCCTTGCCGCTGCCCGGGAGAAATAACGACATGGCCATGCTCTGGGTCAAATCCTTCCACATCTTCTTCGTCGTCAGCTGGTTCGCCGGCCTGTTCTATCTGCCGCGCATCTTCGTGAACCTGGCGATGGTCCCCGCCGAGGGGGCGGAGCGCGAACGCCTGCTGCTGATGGCGCGCAAGCTCTACAAGTTCGTCACGCCGATCGGCCTGCTGGCGGTGGCCTTCGGGCTCTGGCTGTGGTTCGGCTTCGGCTTCGTCGGCGGCTGGCTGCACGCCAAGACGACGCTGGTCGTCATCCTGCTCGGCTACCACTTCTACTGCGGGCACCTGCTCAAGCGGTTCGCCGCCGGGCGCAACGTCCGCTCGGACGTCTGGTACCGCTTCTTCAACGAGCTGCCGGTGTTCCTGCTGCTGGCGATCATCCTGCTCGCCGTGCTGAAGCCCTTCTGATGGAACAGTTCTTCGCGACCTGCCCGCGCGGGCTTGAAGCCCTGCTGGCGGAAGACCTGGCGGCGGCCGGCGGCGACGGCGTGCGCATCGTTCCCGGCGGCGCGTCCTTCCGCGGTACCTGGGAGGCCTGCTACCGCGCCAACCTCGAATCGCGCATCGCCACCCGCATCTTGTGGAAGATCTCGCACGGCGCCTACGCCAGCGAGGACGACATCTACCGCCTGGCGTTCGGCGGCATCTGGCCAAAGCTGTTCGGGGTCGACAGCACGCTGCGGGTCTACGTCACGGCGCAGCGCTCGCCGCTGAAGAGCCTGGAGTTCGCCACGCTGCGCGTGAAGGACGCGATCTGCGACCGTTTTCGCGACATCTACGGGCGTCGGCCGAGTGTGGACACGCGCAATCCGGACGTCCGCGTGCACCTGTTCCTGACCGATCGCGAAGCGACGCTCTACGTCGATACCTCGGGCGAACCGCTCTACCTGCGCGGCCACAAGATCGCCAAGGTCGAGGCGCCGCTGAAGGAGAACCTGGCCGCCGGCATCCTGCGCCTGGCCGGCTGGAAACCCGGCATTCCGCTGCTCGATCCGATGTGCGGCAGCGGCACGTTCCTCATCGAGGCCGCGCAGATGAGCCTGGACGATGCCCCCGGCCTGGGGCGCGATCCCGGCGAATTCGGCCTCGAGCGCCTGGCCAACTTCAACGAGGCGCTGTGGCGGCGCCTGAAGACCGAGGCGGCGCAGCGCCGCCTGGAAGCCAAGCCGCTGCCGATCTGGGGTTCCGATCTCGCCACCGACGCTGTCGCGCGCGCCCGCCAAAATCTGGCCCATGCCGGGCTCGACGGCCTGGTCGAGGTCGAACGCGCCGACCTGCTCGAACGCCAGCCGCCGGCGCCGGAGGGCATCCTGGTCGCCAATCCGCCCTACGGCGAGCGGCTGGGCAGCGGCGAGGAACTTGCCGCCTTCTATCCCCGGCTTGGCGACGCCCTGAAGAAGCGTTTCCCGGGCTGGCGCTGCTATTTCCTCTCGGCCGACGCCCAGTTGCCGAAGCTGATCGGCCTGAAGCCCTCAAAGAAGACGCCCTTGTTCAATGGGCCGCTCGAATGCCGGCTCTATGAATTCGTCGTGGTCGCCGGCAGCCACCGGCGCCCGCGCTGAACGGCCGCCCCGCCGGGCCGTCTATAATCGACCTATGCCCATCCCGTTGATTCCCGCCCTCATTGGCAATGCGATCAACAATGCGCTCGACGAAAGCATGTCGGCGCAGCCGCCGGCGGCCGCCCAGCAGACGGTGCCGGTCGGCCTGGCGCGGACGCTGCCGCCCAACGCGCTGCGCGGACAGATGAACGCCGCTGCCGTCGGCAGCGTGCAGATCGACGGCAAGACGCTGCCGCTGTCCCCCGCCGGCCAGATCCGCAACGAGGCGAACATGATCGTCATGCCGACGAGCATCACGCAGACGGTGCCGATCCGCTACCTGGTCGACCAGCTCGGCTACGTCACCCGCATCTGGATCCTTACCCCCGCCGAACTGGCCGCTTCCCGCTGATGATCAAGAAGGTCTTCATCCGCACCTTCGGGTGCCAGATGAATGAGTACGACTCCGACAAGATGGCGGACCTGCTGGCCGCGGCCGGCGAGACGGCCAAGACCGACAACCCCGAGGAAGCCGACATCATCCTGTTCAACACCTGCTCGGTGCGCGAGAAGGCGCAGGAGAAGGTGTTCCACGAACTCGGCCGGGTGCGGCTGCTCAAGCAGCGCAACCCCAACCTGCTGATCGGCGTCGGCGGCTGCGTCGCCAGCCAGGAGGGTGCGGCGATCGTCGCCCGCGCGCCCTTCGTCGACCTGGTGTTCGGGCCGCAGACGCTGCACCGGCTGCCCCAGCTGATCGAAGCGCGGCGTGTCAGCGGCCGCGCGCAGGTCGACGTCTCCTTCCCCGAGATCGAGAAGTTCGACGCCATGCCGGCGGCGAAGGTGGAGGGCGCCAGCGCCTTCGTCTCCATCATGGAAGGCTGCTCGAAGTTCTGCACCTACTGCATCGTGCCGTTCACGCGCGGCGACGAAGTGTCGCGCCCGATGGACGACGTGCTGGCGGAGATCGCCCGGCTCACCGCGCAGGGCGTGAAGGAAGTCACGCTGCTGGGCCAGAACGTCAACGCGTACCGCGGCAGGCTCGGCGGCGCGACGGGCGAAGAGGACACGGCGGACCTCGCCTTCCTCATCGAGACCATCGCCGAGATGCCTGGCATCGAGCGCATCCGCTACACGACCTCGCATCCGCGCGAGATGACGCAGCGCATGTTCGACCTCTATGCCAGGGTGCCCAAGCTCGTCTCGCACCTGCACCTGCCCGTGCAGGCCGGTTCCGACCGCGTGCTGGCCGCGATGAAGCGCGGCTACACGACGCTCGAATACAAGTCGATCATCCGCAAGCTGCGCGCAGCCCGGCCCGGCATCTCGATCTCGACGGACTTCATCGTCGGCTTCCCCGGCGAGACCGACGAGGACTTCGAGAGGACCATGGCGCTGATCGAGGAGGTCGGCTTCGACGCCAGCTTCTTCTTCATCTTCAGCCCGCGGCCGGGCACCCCCGCCGAGGAGATGCCCGACGAAACGCCGCCCGAGGTCAAGACGGCCCGGCTCATGCGCGTGCAGCAGCGCATCGAGGAGCAGGCCTTCGCCATCTCGCAGGCGATGGTCGGCACCGTGCAGCGCGTGCTGGTCGAGGGCCATGCCAAGAAGGACCCCACGGAGCTGGCGGGACGCACCGACAACAACCGCGTGGTGAACTTCGCCGGCAATCCGCGCCTGATCGGCCACTTCGTCGACCTGCGCATCGTACACGCCTACCCGCACAGCCTGCGCGGCGAGATCGGGACGCGCGAATCATGACGCCGCCGCGGCCCATCGACCTCACGCTGCAGCCCTCCGACAACGAGCGGCTGGCCAATTTCTGCGGCCCGCTCGACGAGAACCTGCGCCAGATCGAGACCGCCTACGACGTCACCATCTCGCGGCGCGGCGAGCACCTGCGCATCTCGGGCGAGCATGCGCACGCGAGGCTCGCGCAGCAGGCGCTCCAGCATTTCTACGAGCTCTCGGCGGAGCCGCTGTCGATCGACGAGATCCAGCTCGGCCTGGTCGAGCTGCGCAACCGCAGCCAGTCGACGCAGCCGCCGGTGAGCCTGCTGACGCGCAAGTCCGACCTGCACGGCCGGACCAAGAACCAGGTGCAGTACCTGCGGCAGATCCAGGAACACGACATCACCTTCGGCATCGGCCCGGCGGGGACCGGCAAGACGTATCTGGCGGTCGCCTCGGCCGTCGATGCCTTCGAGCGCGACATGGTCCAGCGCATCGTGCTGACGCGGCCGGCGGTCGAGGCCGGCGAGCGCCTCGGTTTCCTGCCCGGCGACCTGGCGCAGAAGGTCGACCCCTACCTGCGCCCGCTCTACGACGCGCTCTACGACCTGATGGGCTTCGACAAGGTGGCGCGCATGTTCGAGAAGCAGACCATCGAGATCGCGCCGCTCGCCTACATGCGCGGCCGCACGCTCAACCATGCCTTCATCATCCTCGACGAGGCGCAGAACACCACGCCCGAGCAGATGAAGATGTTCCTCACGCGCATCGGCATCGGCGCCAAGGCGGTGGTGACCGGCGACATCACGCAGATGGACTTGCCCAAGGGCCACAAGTCCGGACTCGTCGAGGCGCGCCGCATACTCGCCGATGTCCGCGGCCTCGCGTTCACCGACTTCGACGCCTCCGACGTCGTGCGCCATCCGCTGGTGGCGCGCATCGTCGCGGCGTACGAGAAGAATGGCAAAGAGCAGCAGTAAGCCGAGCCTTTCGCTCAGCGTGCAATACGCCTGTAACGACCCGTCGTTACCGTTGCGCCCTTTCGTGCGCCGCTGCGTGCATGCCGCCTGCGAGGCGCCCGCCCGGGTGACGGTGCGCTTCGTCGACGCCGAGGAAGGCCGCGAACTCAACGCGGCCTATCGCCACAAGGACTACGCCACCAACGTGCTGTCGTTCCCCTACGAAACCGATCCCGTCGTCGTCGGCGACCTCGCCATCTGCCTGCCGGTGGTGCTGAAGGAAGCCGCGGCGCAGGGCAAGGCGGCGGATGCCCATTTCGCCCACTTGATCGTGCATGGTATGCTGCATTTGCAGGGTTACGATCACGAGACCGGCCCCGAGGATGCGGCGCGCATGGAAGCGAAGGAGCGCGAGATCCTGGCCCGGCTCGGCTATCCCGATCCGTACTGAACAACAACACATGGACCCTTCCCCTAGTCGGCCCACCCTGATCGAGCGCCTTTCGGCGCTGCTGATGCGCAAGCCCGAGGACCGCGAGCAGCTCCTCGACCTCCTGCGCGGCGCCTTCGAGCGCAACCTGCTCGACTCCGATGCCCTCACCATCATCGAGGGCGCGCTGCAGGTCTCCGACATGCAGGTGCGCGACATCATGGTGCCGCGCGCGCAGATGGACGTCATCGACGTCGCCGACACGCCCGAGAAGATCGTCGAGATCGCCATCGAGGCCGCGCACTCGCGCTTCCCGGTGATCGGCGAGAACCGCGACGACGTCCTCGGCATCCTGCTGGCGAAGGAACTGCTGCGCTACTTCGCCGGCAAGGAATTCGACCTGCGCGACAGCCTGCGCCCGGCGGTGTTCGTGCCCGAATCGAAGCGCCTCAACGTGCTGCTGCGCGAATTCCGCGCCTCGCGCAACCACATGGCGATCGTGGTCGACGAGTACGGCGGCGTCGCCGGCCTGGTGACCATCGAAGACGTGCTCGAGCAGATCGTCGGCGACATCGAGGACGAGTACGACTTCGACGAGACGGCCGACAACATCGTGCTCGACAACGCCGGCCGCTACCGCGTCAAGGCGACCACCGAGATCGCCGACTTCAACGCCGCCTTCGGCACCGCTTTTTCCGACGAGGAATTCGACACCATCGGCGGCCTCGTCATCCACCAGCTCGGCCGCCTGCCCAAGCGCAACGAGACCGTGCAGCTCGACGGCCTGCGCGTGCAGGTGCTGCGCGCCGACAGCCGGCGCGTGCATACGCTGCTGGTCGATCCGCAGCGCGGACTCAAGCTCGCCACGGAATGAAGCGCCGACAGGCGGTCGCCGCATTCCTCCTCGGCGCGGCGACGGTGGCGGGCTTCGCGCCGTTCGGCATCTTCATCGTCCCGTTCCTCACGCTCGCCTGGCTGATGCAGGCGTGGCGCGAGGCGTCGCCGGCGCGCGCGGCGATGCTCGGCTGGCTGTGGGGCCTGGGCTTCTTCCTGGCCGGCGTCTCCTGGGTGTATGTGAGCCTGAAGGTGTTCGGCGGCATGGCGATGCCGCTGGCGGCCCTCGCGACGCTGCTGCTCTGCGCGGCGCTCGCGGCCTATCC
>DASVZD010000269.1:0-1999 GCA_036391815.1 Rhodocyclaceae bacterium | reverse complement strand
AGGCCGTCGCCGGTGGCGCCGTAGTGGTTCGTCGTGGCGAAACCGCGGATGTGCAGGCGACCGAAGCCGCCGGTAGTGATTACCGTGGCCTTGGCCTTGACTGTCAGGAACTGCTCGGTGTCCAGGCTGTACAGCACTGCGCCGGCGCAGTGGCCCTTGTCGTCGAGGATCAGCTCGACCGCCGGCTCGAACTCGCGCACGGCGATCATGTCGGGATGGTTCTTCACCTCGTCCATCAGCGTGCGCATGATGGTGGCGCCGATCAGGTCGCGGCAGGAAACCATGCGCTTGCGCGAAGTGCCGCCGCCGTGCAGGACCTGCATGGCGCCGTCGTCCATCTTGTCCCAGATCACGCCCAGGTTCTCGAGGTCGCGCACCACGTCCGGGCCGTCCTGCGTCAGCACCTTGACCAGCTCCGGCACGTTCTCGAAGTGGCCGCCGCCCATGGCGTCGAGGAAGTGGCGCGTCGGCGAGTCCGTGCGCGACACGGCCGCCTGCATGCCGCCTTCGGACATCATGGTGTTGGCGTCGCCCATGCGCAGCTTGGTGGCGATCAGCGACTTGACGCCGTTGCGCGCCGCGGTAATGGCCGCCCAGCAGCCGGCGCCGCCGCCGCCGATGATCAGCACATCGGTCTCGTAGTCGGGCTCGCGCAGATGGATGTCCATCAGCTTCGGCTCGATCATCGAGTGGGCTTCGAGCATCTCGGCCACTTCCGTCGTCAACTCCTCGCCGCGGTTGGGGCCGATGCGCACGACGCGCTTGGAGCCCGGCGCGAAGTCGGGGTGGTACTTGGAAAGCACGTCCTTGCGCTGGTCCGCGTCCATGGGCGGGAACACGGGCTTACCCGTGAGGGCGAGTTCAAGGCGCTTGGCGCGGGTGCGCTCGACGGCTTTCAGCGATTCGGCAAGATATTCGGGATACATCGTGGGGACTCCAATAGTGTGTTCGTGTCGCCGTCGATCAGGGCTCGATGTCGCGGTCGTAGTACAGCTTCGACAGCGTCGTCTTGTCCATCGCCATCAGCTCGGCATATTCGGATTCGAACTTGCCCGAGCGGACCTGCTCGAGACGCTCGTCGACCTCGCTGCTTTCCTTGCGCAGGTAGCGGCCGGTGAGGCGCTTGGACAGGATGCCGACCTCGTGCTGGATCAGCTCGGCCGGGCAGCGCAGCGCGCAGAGGCCGCAGGCCACGCAGTCGAAGGCGATGTCGGCCACTTCGGCGACGTCGCCGCGCATGGCGGCCTGGATGTAGTCCATCACCGGGATGCCTTGCGGGCAGGCCTTGCTGCAGGTGCCGCAAGCGACGCAGCGGAAGGTCTGCGGATAGACCTGCTCGATCGCGCTGACGTCGGGCTTCAGGGTCTCGATGTCGTAGATGCCCTTGGTCATCGGCACGAAGGGGACCTGCGTCAGGACCATGCCTTCCTTTACCAGCGTGGTGCAGGCCAGGCCGGTGTGCATGCGGTAGTCGCCGGGCACGCGGTAGATCGTGCCGCAGGCGCCGCAGAAGCCTTCGCGGCAACCGGCGCCGCGGATGATCTGGTGGCCGGCGTACTCGATCGCGCGCATGATGGTGGCGTGCTCGGGCACGATGTGATGCTTGCCCATGATGAACACGTTCACCATGTTGGTCGACAGGCGCTGGCGCTTGCCGCCTTCCGCTTTTTGGGTTGTCTCCATCTTCGTTCCTTCTTTGGTCATTCCTGCCTCAGGCCGCGGCGCGGTATTCGTCGATCTGGTCGAAGTTCATGTAGCGATAGATGTCGCCGGACTTCTCGGCGACGGCCTGGTACTGCTCCATGTACTCGGCCACCGTCGGGATGCGGCCGAGCATGGCGCACACCGAGGCCAGTTCGGCGGAACCCAGGTAGACGCGGGTGTCGATGCCGAGGCGGTTCGGGAAGTTGCGCGTCGAGGTCGACATCGCGGTGATGCCCTTGTGCGTCTGCGCCTGGTTGCCCATGCACAGCGAGCAGCCGGGGATCTCGATGCGGGC
>DASVZD010000268.1:0-2656 GCA_036391815.1 Rhodocyclaceae bacterium | reverse complement strand
GTCGAGGCGCATCGCGACGTAGCCGGGGGCGGCATCAAGCCGCGGCGAGTTCGTCATGGCGGTTCTCCTCCAGTGCGGCGCGGATGTGATCGAGCAGCGCCGTGTCCGAATAGGGCTTGGTCAGGTAGACGTTCACGCCGGCGCGCTCCGCCTGCTGGCGATGCTTGGCCTGCGAGCGCGAGGTGATCATGATCACCGGCAGCGCCGCCGTGTCGGCGCGGCCGCGCACGTGCGCAGCCAGTTCGAGCCCGTTCATGTTCGGCATCTCGAGGTCGGTCAGCAGCACGTCGGGGCGGAAGGACGCCAGCAGCGAGATGGCTTCGATACCGTCGCGCGCCGCCTTGACGGCGAACCCCGCGTCTTCCAGCAGCTCGCTCAGCGTGGTGCGCACGCTGAACGAATCGTCGGCCACCAGGATGCGCCGCGCCGGCGCGGTATCCGCGGCGATGGCGGCCGCGTGACAGGCATCGGCCAGCGCCGGCACGCTGGCGCGCAGCAGCTCGGCGACATCCAGCGCCGGCGCCACGGTACCGTCGCCGAGGATGGCTGCGCCCGACACGCCGTTGACCGCGCGCAGGTAACGGCCGAGATCCTTGACGATGAGTTCGCGCCCGTCGACGATGGCATCGACCATGAGGGCGATCGCCTGGTCGTCGACGCGCGTCAGCACCGCCGCCAGCTTGCGCAGCCCGGCCTCGTCGGGCCGCTCGGACGCCTCGCCGACCAGCTGCGCCAGCGTCCTTACCGGGTAGTGGCGGCCGCGGAACACCAGCTGCAGGTCTTCGCCGATGCGCGCGAACTCGGCGGTCTCCGGCGCGATCGCCGTCTCGACGCTGAAGCTCGAGATCGCATAGGCCTGGCCGGCGGCGCGCACCACCAGCGCATGCAGCGCCACCAGCGACGCCGGCAGGCTCAGCTCGATGGTGGTGCCGCGCCCGGAGCCCGCTGAATGGATCTGCAGCGCGCCCTTCATGGCCAGGATGGCGGTGCGCACGACGTCGAGGCCGACGCCGCGGCCCGAGATCTCGCTGACGCGGTCGCGCGTCGAGAAGCCGGGCAGGCAGATGATGCGGGAAAGCTCGGCCTCGCTGGCCGCCTTGCCCTCCGGCAGCAGGCCGCGCTCGACGGCGCGGGCGCGGATCGCCGCGTAGTCGAGGCCGCGGCCGTCGTCGGCGCAGCGCACGATGATGGTCTGGCCCTGGCGCTCGAAGCTCAGGCGGATGGTGCCCTCGGCCGGCTTGCCGAGCAGCGCGCGCTCGTCCGGCGGTTCGATGCCGTGGTCGACGGCGTTGCGCAGGATGTGCAGCAGCGGGTCGGCCAGGCGGTTGAGGATCTCGCCGTCGAGCATGGTGCCGTTGTCGTCGACCGCCAGGCGCGCCTGGCGGCCGGTGTCGTGGCAGGTCTGGCGCACGGTGCGCTGCAGGCGCGGCACCAGCATCTTCACCGGCGCCATGCGCATCGACATCGCCAGGTACTGGAGGTCGCGCTTGATGCGGTCGCCCTCGACGGCGATGGTCCCCAGCCCGGCGAGATCGTCCTCGAAGCCGGTCGCCAGCGTGCGCGCATCGGCCGTTTCCTCCATCAGCGCGCGGCTCACCGAGTACAGTTCGTCGTACTGCTCCATCTCGAGCGGGTCGAACTGCGCCAGCGCGCTGTCGGCGCGCTGGCGCACCGCCGCCACGCCGCGGATGTCGACCAGGTTCTCCAACTCGAAGATGCGCTTCTGGATGGTCCGGTTCTGCACCAGCAGCTGCTGCGCGCGGCGGCTCGATTCCTTCAGGCGCGACTGCATCTGGCCGATCTTCAGCGACAGCTCGCCGACCAGGCGGAACAGGTCGTCCACGTTCTTCACCGGGACGCGCAGCGACTGCGTCGCCGCGTCTCCCGCGCCGGCGGCGGGAACCGCGACGGCCGCCGCCTCGCTCACGGCCGGCATGGCCGGCGCCGCCGCGGGCGCAGGCAGGGTTGCCGGCGCCTCGGCCGCATCGAACAGCTCGCCGCGGTCCATGCGGTTGGCCCAATCGAGCAGCGACTGCAGCACCGGCACGGGCTGCGCGGGCGGCTCTTCCTGGCCCAGCAGCGCATAGACCATCTGCTCGAGGCAGCCGGCGGCGTCGATCAGCGTTTCGGAGAGGGCGGCCGGGATGTCGCCCGGATGCTCCTCGAGGAATTCGAGGATGTCCTCGGCGTGGTGGGCGACCTTGGTGATGCCGCGGATGCCGATGATGTTCGAGGAGCCCTTGAAGGTGTGGGCGATGCGCTTGGCCTGCGCGAAGTCGGCGCGGTTCGCCATGCGCGCCGCGATCTTGTGCATCAGCTCGCCGAGTTCGGCCGCCTGCAGCGGCGCTTCCTGCAGGAAGGCATCGAGCAGCGAGGCGTCGCAGTCGGGCGGCAGCGCCAGCGAGACATCGGCGGCATCCGCCGTGGTCGGCCGTGCCGGCGCGTCTTCGCCGTCGAAGCTGGCAGCCGGCTCCACCAGCAGCGCCGCCGTCAGCGCCGCGGCCTCGTCGCCGCCGGCCACCTGGGCGGCCAGCGCGGCGGCGGCCTCCGCATTGCGGACGTCGCCGAGGTAGGCTATGACGAGCGGCAGCCAGCCGGCGAACCAGCCGCCGGCCGCCACGCAGGCGCCGTCGTCGTCGAGCGGCAGCGCGGCCAG
>DASVZD010000267.1:0-2716 GCA_036391815.1 Rhodocyclaceae bacterium | reverse complement strand
AGCTCGATCGGCGCGCGGCCTTCGCGGTCGAGCTTGTTGATGAAGGTCAGGATCGGCGTGTCGCGCAGGCGGCAGACGTTGAGCAGCTTGATGGTCTGCGCCTCGACGCCGTTGACCTGGTCGATCACCATCACGGCGGAGTCGACCGCGGTCAGCGTGCGGTAGGTGTCCTCGGAGAAGTCCTCGTGGCCCGGCGTGTCGAGCAGGTTCACGATGCTGTCGCGGTAGGGGAACTGCATCACCGACGAGGTGACCGAGATGCCGCGCTGCTTCTCCAGCTCCATCCAGTCCGAGGTGGCATGGCGGCTGGCCTTGCGCGCGCGCACTTCGCCGGCCACCTGGATGGCGCCGCCGAAATAGAGCAGCTTCTCGGTGAGCGTGGTCTTGCCCGCGTCCGGGTGCGAGATGATGGCGAAGGTGCGGCGGCGGGCGATTTCGGTTTCGAGCGAAGACACTGCGGGAGTCCAAATTCGAGGAAGGGCGCGATTATACGGGGTGCGCGCGCACCGCCGGCAGGCACCATCGCGGGGCATGGTTCCCAGGTCTGGTGCATGACATTCCGTCATGGCACCGCAAAGAGGCGCGCGGGCCGCGCGGCTCCGGCATGATGCGGCGCAGCGAACCGGGTATGCCCCTTGCTAAGTTAGGGAAAATCGCAAGAACAGGTTCGTGAAATGCCCGCCCGCGCCAGTCTCAATGTCCGCTTCGCCGTCGACCGTTCGCGCGTGCTCGATACGCTGGTCAACAACCTCGACGGCATGGCGTACCGCTGCCGCAACGACGAGCACTGGACCATGCTGTTCGTCAGCCACGGCTGCCGAGCGCTCACGGGCTACGCGCCGGAGGACGTCATCGACAACGCGAAGGTCTCCTGGGAACTGCTGACCTATCCCGAGGACAGCCCCCGCGTGCGCGCCGAAATCGAGGCGGCGCTGGCGGCGGGACGGCGCTTCCGCCTCGAATACCGGATCGTCGCGGCCGACGGCGCCGTCAAGTGGGTGCTGGAGCGCGGCGTCGGCGTCGCCGACGAGAACGGCGAGCTGGCCATCGAGGGATTCATCGAGGACATCACCGAGCGCCACCGCACGCTGGAGGCGCTGGAGAACGCCGAGCTGCGCTATCGCCACATCTTCGAGCATGCCTCGGAAGGCATCTTCCAGACGACGGCCGACGGGCAATACCTGGCGGCCAACCAGGCGCTGGCGACGCTCTACGGCTACGACACGCCGGACGACCTGATGGTCGGGCTTTCCGACATCGAGCACCAGCTCTACGTCGATCCCGGGCGGCGCGACCAGTTCCGCCGACTGATGGAGGCGCGCGGCGAGGTGAAGGAGTTCGAGTCCGAGGTCTATCGCCGCGACGGCAGCCGCATCTGGATCACCGAGAACGCCCACATCGTGCGCGACGCGCGGGACCAGTTCGTCTGCTACGAGGGCACCGTCGAGGACATCACCGAGCGGCGCAGCTACCAGGAGCGGCTCGAGCGGCAGGCCAACCACGACTTGCTGACGGGCCTGCCCAACCGCAGCCTGCTGCTCGACCGGCTCGACCAGGCGATCGCGCGGGCGGCGCGGCTGTCGTACTACGTCGTCGTCGTGTTCATCGACCTCGACAATTTCAAGTTCATCAACGACAGCCTCGGCCACGGCGCCGGCGACGAGCTGCTCAAGGAGGTCGGACACCGCCTGTGCGCCTGCCTGCGCAACTCCGACACGGTGGCGCGCCTGGGCGGCGACGAGTTCGTGCTGGTGCTCAACGACCACTATCAGATCGAGACGGTGATCTCGCTGCTGGAGCGCGTGCTGGCGGAGATCGCGCGGCCGGTGGAACTGATGGGGCGCGACTTCCAGGTCGGCGCCAGCCTCGGCGTCGCGCTTTACCCGCAGGACGGCGCCGACGCGCCGCAGCTGCTCAAGCACGCCGACGTCGCCATGTACGCGGCCAAGGACAGCGGGCGCAACAACTTCCAGTTCTTCACGCCGGAGCTCAACCGCATCACCGAGGAACGCCTGCACCTGGAGGCGGCGATGCGCGCGGGCCTCGAGCGCGGCGAGTTCAGCGTCGCCAACCAGCCGAAGGTCGATCAGCGGCGCCGCGTCGTCGGCGTCGAGGCGCTGGCGCGCTGGAACAGCCCGGAGCACGGCTTGGTCTCGCCGGTCCGCTTCATCCCGATCGCCGAGGAGACCGGGCTCATCGTGCCCCTGACCGACGCCATCCTGCGGCAGGCGTTCGCGGCGGCGCGGCGCTGGCAGCGCCTGCCGGGGCCGCCGGTGCAGCTGGCGGTGAACCTGTCGCCGCGGCTGTTCCTCGGCAGCGGGCTGGTCGAGCACCTGGGCGACCTGCTGCGCGAAGCCGACCTCGATCCCCGGCGCGTCGAGCTGGAGATCACCGAGAGCATCTTCATCGGCGACGCCGAGCGCACCATCGGCATCCTGCGCGACTTCAAGGAACTGGGCGTCAGCCTGGCGATGGACGACTTCGGCACCGGCTACTCGTCGCTCTCCTACCTGCGGCGCCTTCCGCTCGACATCATCAAGATCGACCGCTCGCTGGTGAGCGACGTCGAGCGCGAGGACGAGCCGGCGATGATCGCTCGGGCCGCGATATCGCTCGGTCGCAGCCTGCGCAAGACTGTCGTGGCCGAGGGTGTGGAGAACCCAGCGCAGTTCGATTTCCTGCGCGCCGAAGGCTGCGACGAATTCCAGGGTTACCT
>DASVZD010000266.1:0-21194 GCA_036391815.1 Rhodocyclaceae bacterium | reverse complement strand
GATGGCGCGCGACATGCGCGTCATCCTCATCAAGCTGGCCGACCGCCTGCACAACATGCGCACGCTCGACGCGCTGCGGCCGGACAAGCGCCGCCGCGTGGCGCGCGAGACCATCGAGATCTACGCGCCGATCGCCAACCGGATCGGCTTCAATACCTTGTACCGGGAACTGCAGGAGCTGGCGTTCCGCCACCTGTATCCGGTGCGCTACCAGGTACTCAGCAAGGCGCTCAAGGCGGCGCGCGGCAACCGCCGCGAAGTGGTCGGCAAGATCCTGGAGGCGATCAAGAAGCGCCTGCCCGAGGCCGGCATCGAGGCCGACGTGCTCGGCCGCGAGAAGACGCTCTTCAGCATCTACCGCAAGATGCGGGAGAAGAATCTGACGTTCTCCCAGGTGCTCGACATCTACGGCTTCCGCGTCATCGTCAAAGACGTCCCCACCTGCTACCTGGCGCTCGGCGCGCTGCACAGCCTCTACAAGCCGGTGCCCGGCAAGTTCAAGGATTACGTCGCCATCCCGAAGGCGAACGGCTACCAGTCGCTGCACACCACGCTGATCGGCCCCTACGGCACGCCGGTGGAAATCCAGATCCGCACCGCCGAGATGAACCACGTCGCCGAGTCGGGCGTGGCCTCGCACTGGCTCTACAAGGACGACCACCCGCTCACCGACGTGCAGAAGACCACGCACAAATGGCTGCAGTCGCTGCTCGAGCTGCAGTCGGCCTCGGGCGACTCCACCGAGTTCCTCGAGCACGTCAAGGTCGACCTGTTCCCCGGCGAGGTCTATGTGTTCACGCCGCGCGGCAAGATCCTGGCGATGCCCCGCGGCGCGACGCCGGTGGACTTCGCCTACGCCGTGCACACCGACATCGGCAACCGCTGCGTGGCCTGCCGCATCAACTTCGAGTCGATGCCGCTGCGCACCGAGCTGAGGAACGGCGACCGCGTCGAGATCATCACCGCGCCGCTGGCGGCGCCGAACCCGAACTGGCTGACCTACGTGCGCACCGCCCGGGCGCGCGCGCAGATCCGCCACTTCCTCAAGAACCAGCAGCACGCCGAATCGACCGCGCTGGGCGAGCAGTTGCTGGCGCAGGCGCTGCGCTCCATCGACGTCGATATCCGCGGCATCGCCGCCAATGCCTGGGACCGCTTCCTGCGCGCGGTGGGCCGGAAGTCGAAGCAGGACGTGCTGGCCGACATCGGGCTGGGCAAGCGGCTGCCGGCCATCGTGGCGCGCCGGCTGGCCGGTGGGCTGGAGGCGAAGAAGTCCGAGGCGGAAGCCACGACCAAGGCGTCGAGCACCATCCTGATCCACGGCAACGAGGGCATGGCCGTGCAGCTCGCCAAGTGCTGCCGTCCGATCCCCGGGGATCCGATCATCGGCGTGGTGCGCAAGGGCCAGGGGCTCATCGTGCACACCCACGATTGCCGCATGCTGGCGCGCAACCGCCGCGACCGCGCATCGTGGGCCGACGTCGCCTGGGCGCCGGACATCGGCCGCGCCTTCGACGTCAACATCCGCATCGTCGCCAACAACGAGCCGGGCGTGCTGGCCAAGATCTCCTCCGCCATCGCCGGCGAGGACTCCAACATCGTGAACGTCAGCATGGACGACGACGGCGGCGGCACCACCTCGCTCTACTTCACGCTGCAGGTCGGCGACCGCATCCACCTGGCGCGCATCCTGCGCAGCCTGAGACGAATTCCGGAAGTCGTGCGCATCGCGCGGCTGAAGGACTAACCCCAACCGAAAGGAGCCAGCCAAATGGCCGATTACGTTTCCGACCACACCCTGTTCATGCGCGACTGGATGGCGAAGAACCAGCAGGAGCGCGACGTCCAGAAGACCGGCCGCGCGCTCTGGTGGGACAAGGGCCCGCAGGACGCCGAAACCGTCAAGCGCCTCGCCGAGGCCCGCGTGCCGCGCAAGGCGTATTACTACGACGCCAACTAGGGCGCGGCGAAACCGCGGGGCAAGGAATGACTTCGCTTCATCGCAACGACCCTTGCCCTTGCGGAAGCGGAAAGAAGTACAAGAAGTGCTGTGGCGGCGGAACGGCGCTTCCGCCGCCGTCCAGCCAGGCTGCAGGCCAGTTGGCCCAGGAGGCCTTCAGGCACTACCGATCGGGACGGCTCGAGCAGGCGGATGCAATCTGTCGGCGGGTATTGGCGGCAATGCCCGAGCATGCCGAAATTCTGCATCTTTCCGGTTTCATCGCCTTCCAGACGGGAAGACTTGATATTGCGGCGGCGCTGATGCGCCGGGCGGTCCTTGCCAATCCCAGAGAGGCGGCGTATTTCAGCAATTTGGGAATCGTCTTCCTGGCCCGCGGCCAACCGGACGACGCGATCGGATGCTATCGCCAGGCGCTCCGACTCGATCCACATCTCGCCGACGCCCACAACAACCTGGGCAACGCGCTGCGTGCCCAAGGCAAGGTCGAGGAAGCGGCGGCCTGCTTTCGGCAGGCGCTGGCGATCAGGCCGGATTACCCCGATGCCCTCAACAACATGGGAAACATCCTCCAGGCGCAGGGCAAGATCGAGGATGCCGTTGCCGCCTACCGGCGGGCAATCGCGATCAAGCCGGACTACGCCGACGCATATGCCAATCTCGGCAACCTGTTCCATGCGCAAGGCAGACCGGAAGAAGCGCTTCCCTGTCTCCACGAAGCCGTCCGGCTTGCGCCTCGGAACGGCATTGCGCAGCACCTGGTCGCGGCCCTGACGGGCACCACGACCGAACGAGCCCCGGCGCAATACGTCGAGCGGCTGTTCGACGAGTACGCTGCGGCATTCGATACGCACCTGCAGCAGCGGCTCAAGTACGACGTCCCGGCACGGTTGGCTGCGCTGATCGCCGAGCAGGCGCCGGTGCCGGCCGAAAAGTGGACGGTGCTTGACCTGGGCTGCGGCACCGGATTGGTCGGCGTCGCCCTGGCACCGTTCGCCCGCAGGATGACGGGCGTCGATCTTTCCAGCGGGATGCTCAAGAAGGCCAGGGAGCGGAATGTCTATCATCGCCTGGAGCACCTCGATCTGCTGGAGATGATGCAGCACGAGCCGGCTTCTGGCTATGACGTGATCGTCGCTGCCGACGTCTTCATCTACGTCGGCAAGCTCGACGAACTCGTGCGCGAGGCCAGGCGGCTGCTGAATCGCAACGGCATCCTGGCGTTCTCGGTCGAGACTCCCGATGAACAAGCGGATGGCCGCACCGAGTATCGCCTCGATCGCACCGGTCGCTATGTCCATTCGTCGGATTATCTGTCCCGGCTCGCTTCCGCCGCCGGGTTTGAGATTCAGGCGATGGCCCAGGCGCAATTGCGCCTCGAGCAGGGAAAGCCGGTCAACGGCTATCTGGTCATCTGGCGGCTGGCGCCCCATTGACCGTCTCTCGGCGAGTTTCGTTTGCGATAATGCGGACTTTCCCCTCCAGACGAAGGAAGCCATCGTGACCGACGGTTCCAGGGACGCCGCGGAAAACGTCTTCCTGGCGCGCCAGCCGATCCTCGACCGCACCGAGCGGCAGGTGGGATACGAACTGCTGTTCCGTTCGGGGAACTGCGACGAGGCGAATGTACTCGACGGCCGGGCCGCCACCGCCCACGTCATCAGTCACGCCTTCAGCCACCTCAGCATCTCGACGGTGCTCGGTCCCTACCGGGCCTTCATCAACGTCGACCGGGAGTTCCTGCACGACGAGGCGATCCGGCTGATGCCGCCGGGCAAGGTCGTCATCGAGGTACTCGAAGGCAGCCTGGTGACGCCGGAAGTGGTGGCGCGCTGCGGCGAGCTCAAGTCCTACGGCTACACGCTGGCGCTCGACGACTTCAGCCGCGTCACGGCGGACTACGAGCCGCTGCTGCCGCTGATCTCGATCATCAAGGTGGACATCACGCTGGTGCCTCCGGACGAGCTGCCGGGGCTGGTCAAGCAGCTGCGCCCGCTCGCCGACACGCTGCTCGCCGAGAAGGTCGAGACGCGCGAGGAGTACGTGCGCTGCCGCCACCTCGGCTTCGACCTGTTCCAGGGCTACTACTTCTGCCGTCCCATCATCATCAGCGGGCGCAAGCTGCAGCCCAGCCAGCTGGCCACCCTCAAGCTGATCTCCATGCTGGCGCACGACGCCGAGACCAACCAGCTCGAGCGCGCGCTGAAGGAGGATGCGGCGCTGTCCGTTTCGATGCTGCGCCTGGTGAACTCGGTGGGCATGCGCACGCGCACCACCATCAGCTCGCTGCGCCAGGCCATCGTGATCCTCGGCCGCCAGCAGTTCGGCCGCTGGCTGCAGCTGCTGCTGTTCGCCGACCCCGCCCGGCCCGGCGCCAATCCGCTGCTCACCCTCGCCGCCACGCGCGGGCGCCTGGCCGAACTCATCGCCGAGAAGGCGAACCCGGGCGACCGCCGCATGCGCGACTCGGCCTACATGGCCGGCGTGCTGTCCCTGACTCCCACGCTGCTGGGACGCTCGCTCGAAGACATCCTGCCGCTGCTGCGCCTGGCCGCTCCGGTGGAGGAGGCGCTGCTGAACGGCAAGGGTTCGCTGGGCGCCGTGCTCGCCATGTGCGCCGCGCTCGAATCCGGCGTCGCCGAGGAGTTGCAGGAGGCGCACACGCGCCTCGCCTCGCTGAGCGCCGAGACGCTCAACGCCTGCCACAGCGAGGCGATCGCCTGGGCCAGCGAGATCGGGGAGGCGGCGGAAGCGCCCGCCGCCTAGCAGCGACTTCTCCCGTCCCGCCTCAGCGGGAACCCTGACGCAGCATGTCCTGCACGTGGCCTTCCCAGTCGTCGGCGCGCCTCCCGGGCGGCGTCCTCCGCTCGCACAACGGTTGCGAACCGGCGCCCGCCCTCAGCCGCCGGTCCGCCTTGCGGCGCTCGTCGGCGGGCCGGCTGTCGTCCTCCACGGGGACGTTGTCGGCGAGGAAGGACTCGAACTGCTCGACGCTGACGATGTGCGCGCCGTCGCAATTGAACTGCATGCGCACGGCATCCCGCAGGGTGCTGATGGTGAAGTTGCGCAGGTAGAAGTTGGAGATCCTTCGCAGCAGCGGCAGCTTGGCCAGCACGCGCACGAGCTGGACCGGATCGACCGGCTGCCATTGCGCGAAGCGGCCCGCCAGACCCGAGCATCCGGCAACCTCGGCGAATCCGGCATCGCCGGCCAGCGAGATGTAGATGCGCCGAACCAGCGAACCCTTCTCCTCGTAGCTCATCGGCGGGAAATGGCGCTCGATGTAGCCCTTGTTGACGAGCTTGGCGACCGGGTGGATCTCCTCGCCGAATGGATCGAGCACGCTGCGCACGTGCGCCTCGCCGCTGTTGAAATGGATCGATGCCTCGTAGGCGCTGCGATTGATCAGAAGGTCGTAGAGCTGCGCCTGCAGTTGCGGCAGGTACCTGTCGGCCACGCTCTCATAGCGCTCGCGGGTGAACGCCGACTCGCGCAGCGAGGGGTCGCCCTTGATGCCGATATGCGCACGGCCGCCCGTTCCGTCCAGCAGGCTCTCCTTTTCGGTGAGCTGGCGGCTGCGCGCCGCCATGATCCGGTCGATGCGCGCGGCCAGCGCCTCATCGCGCTCGTACAAGTCGAGGAACGCGTGGCGGCCGATCGCGTGGAGAACCGTGTCCTCCAGGGCGACGACGGATGCCGACCGCTGGGCACCGTAGAAGAAGGCCATCTCCCCGAAGTAATCGCCGGGGCCGAGGCTGCCGACGTTCTCCTGCTGGACGAATTCCTGGATCACCACCGAGACGCGGCCCGATTCGATCAGGTACATCTGGTCGGCCGGGTCGCCTTCGGAGAAGATGGTGGCATCCTTCTCGTACCGGCGCCGCGCTGCACGCGCCTTGATCTTGGCGATGTCGTCGTCGCCGAGCCTGGAAATCTCCGCCACAGGAACACGCCTTCCCATTCGAATCGCGCGGGCATTGCGCGGGCGGCACTATTCCACGGACGACCGGCGCCGTAAATTGCGCCATGGTCATATAGATTGATTGAATCGGCCGCCGGCGCCCCGGCGGCCGGGCGGCAAAGCCGCCCTCTCCGCGCCTACTGCCGGACCTGGTCGATCAGCAGCTTGAGTCCGGACTTGCCGGGCTTCGCCTGCTGCGTCGCCGAGAACAGGTCGCCCGGCTGCGGCATCGCCTGGCCGCTCTTGGAGACGCGCGCCTCGATCTCGATGGCCTTGGCGCCGGAAATCGTGCGATCGGGCGTCATGGCGAGCGAGTCGTCGAGCGAGAAGTCGCGCGGCAGTTCGGACACCCGGAATTTCATCACCGCGAGCGGCATGCGCGGGCCGCCGGCTTCGCGCGCGACGATCATCACCGTGTCGTCGGCGCCGACGCGGCCGCGCACGGATGGCGCCAGCTCGACGCGGCCGCGCACTGCCTTGGCCGGATCTGCCGCGGGCGCGGCAGCGCCCATGCCGGCCTTGGCGCGGGCGTCGGCGATGCCCGTGGCGATCTGCTTGGCGTCCTCCGACTCGGGCGGCAGCAGCTTCTGCAGCCGGGTCCAGGTATCGACGGCCTGGGCGAAGCGGCCCGCCTCGTAGGCGGCGGTGCCGGAGAGCCACAGCGCCTCCATGTTGCCCGGATCGAGCTTGAGCGCCTGGTCGATCAGCTGCTGCGGCCTGCCGGCGAAGTTGCCGCCGGCCTTCATCGCCAGGATGTCGGCGTAGTCCGCGAACACCTGCGCGTCGGTCGGATTCAGCGACAGCACGTGCTCGAACGCCTTGGTCGCTTCGTCGACCTTGCCCATCGCCTTGTAGGAGCGCGCCAGCATGCCCCAGCCCTGGACGTTGTCGGGTTCCTTCTCGAGCTTGGCGGCCAGCGAGGCCACCATGCGGTCGATGTCCTGCGCGCTGATCTTGTGCTGCGCCGCCGGGTTCGCGCCCTCGGGATGGCCGAGGAACAGGTAGAGGCCCATGCTGGCCAGCGGCAGCAGGATCGCCAGCGCGATGAGCGTCTTCTTCGGCGCCTTCAGCACGGCGGCCGGCTCGTCGGCCTGGCCGTCCTCCAGCACGCGCCGCTGCAGTTCGTCGCGCGCCAGCGCGTAGTCCTCCTCGGCCAGGGCGCCGGCGGCGCGGTCGCGCTCGAGCTCGGCCAGCTGGTCACGGTAGATGGCGCTGTTGAGCTGGCGGTGCGAGGCGGTGGCGCGGGCACGCTGCCAGAGGAAGGGACGCAGCAGCAGCAGCAGGGTCGCGACGAGCGTGACGGCGGCGGCGATCAGGAATCCGGTCATTGTTCTCCGCCCTCCTCGAGCAGCGCGGCGGCGCGCTTGGCGTCCTCCGCCGAGAGCGGCGCATCCTGGACCGCGCGGCTGCGCCGGCGCAGGTAGGCGATCAGCGCGGCGACGCCGGCGATCAGCAGCACGAAGGGACCCGCCCACAGCAGCCAAGTGGTCGGGATCAGGCGCGGCCGGTAGAGCACGAAGTCGCCGTAGCGGCTGACCATGAACTGCTTGATCTCCTCGTCGCTCTTGCCTTCCTTGATGAGGCCGCGCAGCTCGCGGCGCAGGTCCTGCGCGAGGTCGGCCTGCGAGGCCGCCAGCGATTCGTTCTGGCAGACCAGGCAGCGCATCTCCTCGGAGATGGCGATCATGCGCTTTTCGACGGCCGGGTCCTCGGCCAGCGGGGCGGCGTCCTTCGCCCAGAGGGTGCCGCAGGCCAGCGCCAGCAGCAGCAGTGCGAGGATGCGCTTCATGATTTCTTGAGTTCCTCGATGAGCGGCAGGATCTTCTTCTGCAGCGCTTCGGTGGTGATCGGCCCGATCTGCTTGTAGCGGATCACGCCGGCCTTGTCGATGATGTAGGTCTCGGGCACGCCGTAAACCCCGTAGTCGATGCCGACGCGGCCGTCGCCGTCGAAGGCCACCACGCCGTAGGGATTGCCGGCACGCGCCAGCACGCTCATGCCGTCCTCGCGCTTGTCCTTGTAGTCCAGCCCGATCAGCGGCGCCGCCTGCTGGCGCGAGAATTCGACCAGCAGCGGATGCTCCTCGCGGCACGAGACGCACCACGAGGCCCACACGTTGAGCAGCCACACCTGGCCCTTCATGTCCTCGGGCGAGAAGGTCTTGCCCGGCTCGGCGAGTTCCGGCACGCGGAACATCGGCGCCGGCTTGCCGACCAGCGGCGAGGGCACTTCGCGCGGATCGCGGTTGAGGCCGACGGCGAGGAAGCCGACCAGCACGAAGAACAGCGCCAGCGGGATCAGGAATTTCGCTTTCATGAGGTGGCACCCTGCAGGGAAACGGCGACGCCGGCGACGGCCTTCTTGACCTTGATGCGGTAGCGGCGGTCAGACACGGAAAGGATGCCGCCGATCGCCATCAGCAGGCAGCCGCCCCAGATCCAGTCGACGTAGGGCTTGTAATAGACGCGCACCGCCCAGGCGCCGTCCGGCAGCGGCTCGCCGAGCGAGACATAGACGTCGCGCGTGAAGCCGGCGTCGATCGAGGCGTTGGTCATCGGCATGGCGGACGAGAAGTAGTCGCGCTTCTCGGGATAGAGCTTGCGCTGCGGCACGCCGTCCTTGAGCAGCTGGAACTCGCCGCGCGCCGCCTTGTAGTTCGGCCCCATGACGTTCTTCACGCCGTTGAACTGGAAGGTGTAGCCGCCGACCACCGTGGTGTCGCCGGGCTGCATCTTGACGTCGTGCTCGTCCTGGTAGCCGCCGACCATGGTGATGCCGACGACGAACGCCGCCACGCCCAGGTGGCCGAACTGCATGCCCCAGAACGACGGCGCCGGCCGGCTGCCGCTCCTGAGGCGCTCGACGACCTGCTGCACCACCGAGACGCCGACCCACACCGCGAGACCCATGCCCAGGCCGGTCAACCAGCTCCAGGCGCCCATCAGCTTCGGCAACGCCGCGCCGGCGATCACCGCGGCGACGGCGGCGATCACCAGATGCCGGGCGATGTCCTTGGCGCTGGCGTGCTTCCAGCGCGCCAGCGGCCCCGCCGCGAGCAGGAACACCAGCGGCGCCATGATCGGCACGAACACGGCGTTGAAGTAGGGCGGCCCGACCGAGATCTTGCCGAGGTTGAGCGCGTCGATGATCAGCGGATAAAGCGTGCCGAGCAGCACCGAACCGGCCGCCACCACCAGCAGCACGTTGTTGATCAGCAGCAGCGTCTCGCGCGATATCAGCCCGAAGCTGCCGCCCAGGCTCACCGCCGCGGCGCGCCAGGCGAACAGCAGCAGCGAGGCGCCGATGACGATGCACAGCAGGATCAGGATGAAGATGCCGCGGCGCGGGTCGGTGGCGAAGGCGTGCACCGAGGTCAGCACGCCGGATCGCACCAGGAAGGTGCCGAGCAGCGACAGCGAGAAGGCGCCGATCGCCAGCAGCACCGTCCAGTTCTTGAAGCTGCCGCGCTTCTCGGTGACGGCCAGCGAGTGCATCAGCGCGGTGCCCACCAGCCAGGGCATGAAGGAGGCGTTCTCGACCGGGTCCCAGAACCACCAGCCGCCCCAGCCGAGCGTGTAATAGGCCCACCAGGAGCCGAGCGCGATGCCCAGCGTCAGGAAGATCCACGCGGTGATGGTCCAGGGCCGCGACCAGCGCGCCCAGGCGGCGTCGAGCTTGCCGGACAGCAGCGCGGCGATGGCGAAGGCGAAGGCCACCGAGAAGCCGACGTAGCCCATGTACAGCATCGGCGGGTGGAACACCAGGCCGGGGTCCTGCAGCAGCGGGTTGAGGTCGCGGCCGTCGTCGGCGCCCGGCAGCAGGCGGTCGAAGGGGTTGGAGGTCAGCAGGATGAACAGCAGCAGGCCGAGGGCCACCAGGCCCAGCACGCCGAGCACGCGCGCCACCATGGCCTCGTCGAGCGTGCGCGACAGTTGCGCGACGGCGAAGGCCCAGCCCGACAGCAGCGTCACCCAGAGCAGCAGCGAGCCCTCGTGTCCGCCCCAGACGGCGCCGATGCGGTAGATCAGCGGCAGCTGCGAATTGGAATGGTCGGCGACGTAGATCACCGAGAAGTCGTTGGCGTAGAAGGCCCAGGTCAGGCAGCCGAACGACAACAGCGTGAGCAGGAAGCTGGCCTGCGCCGCGGGGCGGGCCAGGATGATCCACTCGCGGCGGCCCTGGTGGGCGCCGATCAGCGGCAGCGTGCCCTGCACCAGCGCGAGGCACAGCGCGAGGATTAGCGCGAAATGTCCAAGTTCGGGAATCATGGCTTGCCCTTCGCGGCGGCTTGCGCCTTGTCGATCGCCTGCTGGGCTTCCTTCGGCGTGTAGTTCTCGTCGTGCTTGGCGAGCACCTCGGAGGCGACGAACTGGCCGTCGGGACCCAGCTTGCCCTGCACCACCGCGCCCTTGCCCTCCTTGAAGAGGTCGGGAAGGATGCCGGTGTAGGCGACCGGCACCTCCTTGACGGTATCGGTCACCACGAAATGCACGGTGAGGTTGTCGCGCGTGAGCGAGCCTTCCTTGACCAGTCCGCCGATGCGGAAGGCCTGGCCCTGGGGCGCCTTGCCGGCCGCGACCTCGGTGGGCGTGACGTAGAGGGCAATGTTGCTGTTCAGCGCGTTGAGCGCCAGCGCCGCGGCGACGCCGAGCGCAGCCAGGCCGCCGCCGATGATCGCTGCGCGTTTCTGCCAGGGTCTCAAGTGGAATGGTTCCTTATGTTTGCGATGCCGTGGAAGCCGGCATCAGCCTGCCGCCTTGTTGCCTTCGTCTTCTAGTTCGTCGGCGAGCGCCGCCCGCCGCAGGCTCCTGAGGACGTCGCTTCGACGCTTCCTGACCAGGATTGGTTCCATGATAAGGGCGACGGCGCAGACGCCGAAGCTGCCCCAGACGTAGAGGGCGTAGCCGCCCATGGCGAAGAATTCGGCGGGACTGCCCCAAATCATGATTTCACCTCGGCGAGATCCTTGATCCACTCCGTGTGCGCCTCCCGCTCGAGGATGATCGCGCGCACCCGCATCAGCGCGACGGCGATCGAGTACATCCAGAAGCACAGCGCCATGATCAGCATGCCCCACAGCATGGTGGCCGCCATCGTCGGCGACTTGGTGAGGGACACGGACGAGCCCTGGTGCAGGGTGTTCCACCACTTGACCGAGAAGTAGATGATCGGCACGTTCACCACCCCGACCAGCGCCAGGATGGCGCCGGCCTTGTCGGCGCGGCGCGGATCGTCGATGGCGGCCTGCAGGGCGATGAAGCCGAGGTAGAGGAAGAACAGGATCAGCTCGGAAGTCAGGCGCGCATCCCACACCCACCAGGTGCCCCACATCGGCTTGCCCCAGAAGGCGCCGGTCCACAGCGACAGGAAGGCCATCAGCGCGCCGGTCGGCGCCAGCGCCTGCGCCATCATGCCCGACAGCCGCGTGTTGAGCGCCAGGCCCAGGCCGGCCCAGCAGGCCATCACGATGTAGATGAACATCGACATCCACGAGGCCGGCACGTGGATGAAGATGATGCGGTAGCCGTCGCCCTGGACGGCGTCGGTCGGCGCGGCGAAGAAGCTGATCCACAGCCCGGCGACGCCGAACACGGCCGTCAGCGCCCAGAACCAGGGGATCATCTTCCCGGCGAGCGGGTAGAAGCTTTGCGGGCTGGCGTACTTGAACCAGTGGATCAGCTTGTTGTCGTTCATGCGTCCTTCATTCCAAAGCGATGCGCAGCGCGGCGGTCGCCGCCCACGGCGCGAAGAACACCGCCAGGGCCAACAGCGCCGCCAGCAGCGACAGATGCCCGCCGGCGCCCAGGCCCGAGATGTGCGCCTCGACCGCACCCGCGCCGAAGATCAGCGCCGGCACGTAGAGCGGCAGCACCAGCAGGCTCAGCAGCACGCCGCCGCCGCGCAGGCCCAGGGTCAGCGCGGCGCCGATGGCGCCGATCAGCGACAGCAGCGGAGTGCCGAGCAGCAGCGCCAGCACCAGCACGCCGAGCGCCTCGGCATCGAGATCGAATTGCAGACCAAGCACGGGGGCCAGCAGCACCAGCGGCAGGCCGGACAACAGCCAATGAGCGGCAATTTTACCGCCAACCAGCAGCCCGAGCGGCGTCGGCGAAAGCACCATCTGCTCGAGAGTGCCATCGTGGTGATCGGGGGCAAACATGCGCTGCAGGCCGAGCATGGTGGCCAGCAGCGCCGCCACCCACAGCACGCCGGGGGCGATCTTGCGCAGCAGCGCCGGTTCGGGACCGATGCCCAGCGGAAACAGCGAGACGACGATGACGAAGAAGAACACCGCCGTGAGCACTTCGCTCTTGCGGCGCATCGCCAGCAGCAGGTCGCGGCGCATCACCGCGAGGATCGCCTTCATAGCTGCAGCACCTTCCCGCCCGGAATCGGCATCGCCTGGTGGCTGGTCAGCACCGCCATGCCGCCCGCGGCCAGGTGCTCGCCGATCAGTGCCGACAGCATGTCGACCGCCTTCACGTCGAGCGCCGTGAAGGGCTCGTCGAGCACCCACAGCTTGGCCTTGCGCGTCACCAGCCGCGCCAGCAGCACGCGCCGCTTCTGGCCGGCGGAGAGGAAGCGCACCGGCAGCTCCTCGCGGCCGCGCAGGCCGAAGCGGTGCAGCGCCGCGATCGACTCGCGCTCGGACAGCTCGGCGCCGTCGAGCGCCGCAGCGAAATGCAGGTTCTCGAGCGTCGTCAGTTCCTCCTTGACGGCGCCGTGGTGGCCGAGGAACAGCATCTGGCGCCGATACTCCTCGGAAAGCTCCCGCACCGGCTGCCCGTCCCAGCGGATCTCGCCCTCGGCCGGCTGCATCAGCCCCACCAGCAGCCGCAGCAGGCTGGTCTTGCCGGCGCCGTTCTCGCCCCGCACATGGAGCCATTCGCCGGGCCCGACCGCGAGGTCGATCCCGGCAAACAGGCGGCGTTCGCCGCGCACGCAAGTCAAACCGTGGGCTGTCAGCATGAAGAGGCGGATTTTGCCCTATTTGGAGGGCGGCTGGACGGTATCGGCGGGATTGCAGGGCCGAAAAAAACGGGGCCGGCTGGGCCGGCCCCGAAACCATCACACAATGCTCATGCAGAAGTCTTTATTTGAAGCTGTACCGGTAAGCGGCGTACACCATGTTCTGGCTGTACGAGCCCGGCTGCTGGTAGGTCGGCAGGATGCCCGACTTCAGCGCGTCGTTGTACAGGCTGTAGTAGGTCACGTCGCTGATGTTGAGGTGCTGGTACAGGTACCCGGCCAGGATGCTGGAGGCCTTGTCGAGCTTGTACGCGCCGGCAACCTTGAACGAGGTGATCTCGTTCGTCAGCTGCGGGAAGCTGCCGTAGTTGCTGAAGTTGGCCCCCGGGGCAATGCCGGCGCCGAGCGTCGTGTTGTACATCGTCCGGCTGTTTTGGTACGTCAAGTCTTCGGACAGTTCCAGCTTGCCGCCCAGCAAGCTCTTCTGCTTGGCGCTGATGCCGACGGTGAGGTCCTGGTCCGCGAGGTTGTTGCTCCAGTTCGTCGTCGCGATCGAGCCGGCCAGGCGTCCGTTGGCGTTCGTCATGTCACGCGTACGGTGCTGGATGGTGCCGTAGGCAGACACGGAGTTGTCTTCGGAGTAGTTGTAGGCAGCGTCGAGGTTCAAGCTCGCAGTCGTGCCTTTGGTCACGCCGAAGGTCTCGTCCTTGTAGTCGTCCTTGCCATACTTGCCGCTCACGCCGAGGCTCAACTGGTCGGTGGCCTGCCAGTTCACGCCCGCCTTGAACAGGTTCTCCGCGCGCGACGCCTGGAAGAAGGCGACGAAACCGCGGTCCTCATAGCCCTCGCCGTTCGCCTGCATCGGGTTGTAGAAGGACTGGTTCAGGTCCGACTTGCGGCGCGCGTAGGTGTAGCCGGCATTGACGGCCACGGAATCGGTCGCCCTGATGCGGTACAGCAGCCCGAGCCTGTTCTCCTTCTCCTCAGGCACCTGCGCGCAGGAGGAGTTGACCGGGGTGGCCGAGCCGTCTGCCGGCACCGCACCTTGCCTGGTGTTGGCGAGCGAGTTGTCGCACCAGCGCTGGATCTTCTCGTACTCGTAGGCCCCGTGCAGCGTCTGGCGCGGGTCGATTCGGTAATCGGCGGCCAGTTCGAACTGCTGCCGCTTGTTGCTCATCGGCGCATTGAGGACCGACGTCGGCGCGGATCCCTTGTTCGGCGCCGTGCCGAGGTCGAAGAACTGGTACACGCTCGAGGCGGTACGGTTGTCACGCTCGTTGAACTTGTAGGCGGCGGCGAGGTTCAGCCCCTTGGTGGCCTGGTGAGACAGGCGCAGGTCGAGGTGCTTGTTGACCACCAGCGCGTTGAGCGAGTTGGCCGGCAGCACCCCCACCATGCCCGGGGTGTACGTGCCGGTGAAGGTGTCGTTCTGCGTGTTGCGCGAATAGGCCAGGCCGCCGGTGAAGCGCGTGGCTGGACTGAACAGGTAGCCGCCCTTGAAGTCGAGTTGGTGGAACTGGTTGTCGGGAGGCGTGCTCATCGAGTCGATCGGGAACGCGCCGATGTTGGCGCCGGTCGGCTGCAACACCGTCGAGGTGAAGGCCGCCAGCGTCCCGCTCTTCTTCTGGTCGCCGTTGAACGGGTTCGGGAAGTTGACCCCGGTGTAGTCGTCATGGAACAGCGAGCCGTAGTACTCGGCGGAGAAGTTGCCCTTCTCGCCGACGTAGTTCAGGGCAAGCGTGACGTTGTCCGTCTTGTACGACGTGGGGTTGGGCAGGATCAGCGTCTTTTCCGCACCCCAAGCGGCGAGGGTGGTCCCGGCGACATATCCGAGGATGTCCGTCCCCGCGGCCATGAGCTTGGCGCCCGACTGGTCGATGCGCTTGTAGTCGAACTTGACGTTCCACTCCGGGCTGAAGTTGAAGCCGGCGCTGAACGAGGTGTTCTTCCGCTCGCTGTAGATGTCTTGTTGCTGGAAGGCCGCCTTCTGCGCCGCGGTCAGGCCCAGCGTACCAGCAGCGGTGGCCGGCGCGGTGCTGGTGTTGATCACCCCGAACGATGCCGGCAGGTTGAAGGTGTTGCCGCCGACCGAACCCTGGAGCGGGGTCTTGTAGGTGTCGCTGATGTTGTGGCGCAGCTGGTCGAAGTCGATGCCGACGTTCCACTTGCCCTGGTCGCCGACGCTCGCGCCGAGTTCGCGCGAGGTGGTGCCGACGTCGTTGCCGTACAGCGACCAGCGGCGCGTGCCGGTGTTCTGGCCGTACGAGTCGCCGCCCTTGACGCTGAAGTTGCCGAGCAGGTCGGCGCCCTTGTCGGGCAAGCCGTTGTATTCGCCGAACTTGGCGGACTTCGCGGAATTGTTGGTTACCCCGATCTCGACATAGTTGGTCGGGTTGGTCAGGGCGGCGACGTCCTCGTCGCCCTCCGCCAAGGCAGCCTGCGGCATCATCGCCATCGCTGCCAGTGCGCCCTGCACCGAAAGAGCCATCAAGCTGACAGCCAGTTTTCTGTTGTTTGCTTTCATTACGCTCTCCCTAGATTAGCGATGCAGGTAAGCACCGGCAGGGCTGTTCGAACCATGGATCATCACGTGGCAGTTCATGCAGGCGCGTCCCGCGGCGTTGCTCGGCGCGGTGGGCAGGACACCCGGGCCGATGGCGGAGCTGCTCTGATGCGGGCCGTTGTGGCAGTCGTCGCACAGGAACGGAGCGCGATCCTTCAGCAGGTTCGGGATGTTGGAACCATGCGGCGTATGGCAGTTGGTGCAGTCTTCGTTGACCGGCTGGTGCTCCCACAGGAACGGGCCGCGCTTCTCGGCGTGGCACTGCCAGCAGACTTCGTTGACCGTGTTCTTCTTCATCAGCTTCGGACCGGCCGAACCGTGCGGGTTGTGGCAGTCGGAGCAGGCGATCTTGCCGGCGTCGAGCGGATGGGTCGAGACCTTGTGCGTGTCGGCGCGCTGTTCCTTGTGGCACGTGAAGCAGACCTGCGTCTGGGTCTTCTTCGACAGCACCTTGTCGGCCGGCTGGTGGATGGTGTGGCAGTTGTTGCAGGCCACGCCGTTGGTCTCATGCTGGCCGCCGTCCCAACGGGTGCGGGCGGTGCCCTTGTGGCAGTTCAGGCACTGGCCTTCGCGCACCTTCTCGTCGGACAGCTGATAGGTGCCCTGCTTGAAGACGACGTCAGGCGCCGCGCGGCCCTTGACCTTGGGATCGCCGTGCAGGTGCTTCTCGCTTTCGCCGTGGCAGCTCTGGCAGTTCGGCGCGCGGGCATCGCCGCGCACGCCGTGCTTGGTCTGGTAGATCGACAGCAGCGGCGTCGGCTCGCTCTCGTCGTGGCAGCGCGTGCAGACCTTGTCCCTGTCCAGGCGGGCCTGCGCGGTCGCCGGTGCAGCGCCGGCAAGATTGGAATCAGGCAGCTTGTCCGCCGCCAGGGCTTGGCCCATCCATCCCAGGCTGGCGGCGAAGGTACATGCCGCCAAAATCTTCTTGAAGAGTCTCATCTGTTTCACCCCTGTCCTCGTTGGCATACTGAAATCGGTGTGCGGCGGCCTACTGCGCCAGAATCCACTGCACCAGGTTCTTGATCTGCGCTTCGTCCTTCGGCGGCGAGGTCTTCACGATCTTGTGCTCTTCCTCGTGCCCGTCCGGGAACTTGGCCTTTTCACCCGAAGTGATGTGGTGGACCAGCTTTGCCTCGGCGTCGGCCTTGCCTTTGTATTTCTCGGCGACCTTGTGGTACGCCGGGCCATCCTTGTCCTTTTCGATGGCGTGGCATTTGAAGCAGTTGTTCTGCTTCGCCAGCTGCTTCGCAGCGTCCGCGTCGGCGGCACAGGCGCTGTACGACAACGATGCAGCGAGGACCGCGGCACCGGCAATCAATAGCTTATTTGTCATTGTCATTTCCCTCCGCATGGCCCCGTCAGAAAAACAGTTACAAACTTTTACAGTCCGGATTGTCCGCAGGGATATGCCTCAGCAGAATCGGCAGAGGATTAAAGTGCTTGTGGGAAACTTCCTACGCCCTGCATGGGTTAGGGGCTTCCCGGATCGGCCTGGAACGGCCGCGGCACAAGGGATCCGGCCGCGTCAGCGGCCTTTCAGGTAGCGGAGGGAGCGCGGCGGAGCGCCGCGCGATGGGTCAGATTCCTATGGAATCGACCAGGTCGTTGGCCACGGCGTAGCGCACCAGTTCGGTGGCGTTGGTCATGCCCATCTTCTGCAGGATGCGCGTCTTGTGGGTGCTGACGGTCTTGACGGAGAGCGACAGCTGGTCGGCGATCGCCGTCAGCCCCTGCCCGGAGACGATCAGCAGGAACACCTGATACTCGCGTTCCGACAGCAGCTGGTGGGGCTTCTGCTCGGCGTTCGGCATGCGCTCGCGCGCCATCTGCTCGGCCAGTTCGGCGCTCACGTAGACGCCGCCCGCCGCCACCTTGCGGATGACGGCGGTCAAGAGCTCACTGTCGCTCTCCTTGGTGAGGTAACCGGAGGCGCCGGCGCGCAGGGCGCGCAGCGCGTACTGCTCCTCGCCGTGCATGCTGAGGATGAGGATCGGCAGCGACGGCTTCTCGGCCTTGATCTGGCGGATCAGGTCGAAGCCGTTCTTGCCGGGCATCGACATGTCGAGCACGACGGCATCCCAGTCGCGCTGCCGCACCTTCGTCATCACCTCGTGGCCGTTGGCCGCTTCGCCCGCGACGACGATGTCGTCGGTGTCGGAGAAGATCTGCTTGAGGCCGTCGCGGATGATCGCGTGGTCGTCGGCGATCAGGATCTGGATCTTGTTCATGCTTCAAGCTCCGTCGAGGTTTCCCGGTCGAGGGGAATCGTTATTCTGACTGCGGTCCCGGCGCCCGGACCGCTGATGAATGCCGCCTGCGCGCCCAGCATGATGGCCCGTTCCCGTATGCCGATCAAGCCGTGGCCGCCGGGCCGGCCCTGTTCTCCCGGCGGCAGGCCCTTGCCGTTGTCCGCCACCTCGAGCACCAGCATGTCGTCCTCGCTGCGCAGCGAGATGCGCACCTGGGACGCTTCGGCATGCCGCGCCACGTTGGTCAGGCACTCCTGGGTGATGCGGAACAGTGCGGTGGCGACCTTGTCGTCCTGCATGCAGGGCGCGTCGTCCAGGTCGAGCTCCATCTCGAGGCCCGTCTTGGCCGAGAAATCGGCCGCCAGCCACTCGATGGCGGCGCACAGGCCGAGGTCGTCGAGCAGCGCCGGGCGCAGGTCGGTGGAGATGCGGCGCACCGACTTGATGGTCGTCTCGATCTGCTGCTTCATGCTCTCCACCTTGGCCGCAAGGCCGTCGCGCTTTTCGGCAAGCTGGCTGCCCAGCCAGGACAGCTCCAGCTTGAGACCGGTCAGCTGCTGCCCCAGTTCATCGTGCAGTTCCCGGGCGATGTGCGTGCGCTCCTTCTCGCGCACGTCCTGCAGCGTGGCCGACAGCTCGCGCAATTGCCGGTTGGTCTCGAGCAGCTGCTGGTCGGAGCGGCGGCGGTCCGTGATGTCGCGCAGGATCACCGTATACAGCGTCTCGCCGTTGATCGTCACGCGCGAGACGGTGGCCTCGATGGGGAACTCGCTGCCGTCGGCGCGCAGGCCCACCACTTCCCGGCTGGCCGCCATGATGCGCGCGCCTTCCACCGACTTGCCGAAGCTCTCGACGTGCTGGCGATGGCGGGCGCGATAGCGCTCCGGCAGGAAGTTCTCGAGGCGCGTGCCGATCGCCTCGGCCATCGAGCAGCCGAACATCTTCTCCGCCGCCGGGTTGAACATGATCACCCGCTGGCCGGCGTCGACGATGACGATGGCGTCCATCGCCGCCCGCATGGTCTCCTGCAGCCGCTCGCCGCTCTCGAGCAGCTCGCGCGCCATGCTGTCCTCCTTCTTCAGCTCCCGCACCAGCGTCCAGGCGGCCAGCGAGACGAGGAAGATCGCGCCCAGCGTGCCGAAGGTCAGCCAGCGCGCCTTCTCCCGCCAGCCGGCGAGCGCGCTCGCCTCGCTGATGCCGACGCCGACCATGAGCGGGAACTGGCTGACCTCGTGGTAGGTGACGATGCGCGGCCCGCCCTCGTGCTGCACTTCCACCCGCGTCGTCTCGTCGGCCCGCTCGAACAGGCCGTCCGGACCCTCGGGAAGCCGCCTGCCGATCGCGGCCTCGTCATGCGGCGAGCCGGCGATCACGGTGCCGTCGGCGAGATAGAGCGTGATCGGCTCGATGCCGTCGAAGGAGATCGAATGGTAGAGGTCCTCGAAATAGGCGAGATTGAGCGCAACGGAAATGACCCCCGCGAACTCACCGCCGTGCCCGTTGAGGCGGCGGCTGACGTACAAGGTCCAGATGCCGTCGAGCCGGTTGTGCGTCGGCGCGCCGATGTACAGGCCGTGCTGCGGGTGGTCGCGATGCACGGTGAAGTACTCGCGGTCGGCCACCGAGATGCCTTCCGCGGGGAAGGTGCGCGAGGTGCTGAGGACGTGCCCGTCGGGCCCCACGATGAAAATCGCCTTGATCTGCGGCATGCCGGAGCGGCGGTCGCGCAGCAGGCTGTGCACGGCGTAGCGGGTCAGCGGCTCGCCGCGCGCCAGGTACTCGGCGATGTTCACCCGCGTGTTGAGCAGGACGAGGTCGACGTTCTGCAGCGAGCGGGTGGTCTGCTCGGCGAGGATGTGGCTGAGGCTCATCGTCTCGCCGCGGCTGTGCGCGAGATCCTTGGCGCGCAGGTCCCACAGCAGGAACGAAAGGGCCAGCACCATGGCGAGCACCGCCAGGGCAGTGAGGATGACGACTGCGAGTGCGGGCCGGATTCGCCATTGCATGGTCGCGGATTCTGCCTGATTCGACGCCCGATACGGCAACTGTCGGGGGATTTGTCTTGTGTAGCGCAACAAGCTTTCACATGGCGCAACGAAAACTCTGCGCGGCGCATCAAGAAAACCATTGTTGCGATGCGTCGAAGCTCATATACTTTTGGCGGATTCACGAACATGCCGGGGGCGCAACTCCCTGCATGCCTCATCCGGGCCGGCGCAACCCGCCGGCCTGCCAGTAGGCCGGGACCATCTCCCGGTCGCGCCGTGAAGGGCTTCCTTGCCCGCGCCCGAAAGGCATACGGCAGGCTTTCCCGTCGAAATGAGTGGTCGAACAGTCGCGTATGGTCGCGGGTCTGGTTTCGCGTGCTCGTACGTGATGTTGCGTCGTTGTGATGAACATTTACGGACAGGGCACATGAAAGCAAAAGCGAAACAGGCGAAGTACCCGGGCATCCAGACGGTCATCAACGGCAACGGCGCCGTTGCCAACGTCATGGGACACGTCTGCGGCGGCGTGATCGGCTACCCGATCACCCCTTCGACGGAAATCTCCGAAATCTACGAGGCGACCCGCGCCGACGGCGGCCTCAACGTCTGGGGCAAGCACCCGTTCTTCTTCAGCCCCGAGGGCGAGCACTCGGCCCAGAGCGGCGCGCTCGGCGCGGCGCTGACCGGCGGCCAGTTCATCTCCAACGCCTCGTCGAGCCAGGGCATTCTCTACGGCCTTGAATCGCACTACGTCACCGTCGGCAAGAAGACCGGCGGCTTCGTGCTGCAGGTCGCCGCCCGCGTCGTCTCCAAGCATTCGCTCAACGTCATGGCCGGCCATGACGACGTCTATGCGCTGCTGTCCTCCGGCTACACGATCCTGTTCGGCGCCAATCCGCAGGAAGCGGCCGACCTCGCCGCCATTTCCTACCGGGTCGCTTCCCTGTCGCTGATCCCGGTGGCAAATGCCATGGACGGCTTCGCCACCAGCCACATGCTGTCCGAAGCGATGATGCCCGAGCCCGCGCTGCTCAAGGAATACCTTGGCGACCCGGCCGGCCGCATCCCCTGCCCGACGGTCGCGCAGGAAATGCTGTTCGGCGCCAAGGGCCGCGTCTGGCAGCTCAAGCAATACCTGGCGCGCCACAAGGACGAACTGACCGCCGCGAACTTCGAGCAGGTCGAAAAGTACCTCGACAAGCACGCCGACGCGATCGAGAAGGACGGCGCGGCTGCCCGCGTGAAGGACACGCTCGGCTGGATTCCCGAGGAACTCCACGGCCAATGGCAGCGCCAGTGGGCCAACGCCCACGAGAAGGGCACGCGCCAGCGCGTGCCGGCCATGGTCGACGTGAACAACCCGGGCCTCACCGGCGGCGTGCAGAACCAGCCCGACTTCCAGGCCGGCGCCGCCGACCACCGCACCCACTTCGCCGCCGCCGTTTCCGGCTTCGTGCGCCAGGCGATGAACGAATACGCCGAGCTCACCGGCCGCCAGTACTCG
>DASVZD010000265.1:0-2487 GCA_036391815.1 Rhodocyclaceae bacterium | reverse complement strand
ATGGCGGCGCGCCACCTGGGACGAGGCGCTCGACTACATCGCCGCTGCCGTGAAGGACGTCATGGCCCGCCACGGCGGCCGCGCCGTCGCGCTTTCCGACCGCGGCGGGCCGTTCACCGACCTGACCAAGAGCTACGTGCGCGCGCTCGGCTCGCCCAACTACTGCAACCACGAGTCCTCCTGCGCCGCCAACGCGCACCACGCCAGCAGGAGCCTGCTCGGCTTGGGCCGCACCGACGTCGTCCTCGACTACCAGAACGCGCGCCACATCGTGCTCTACGGCCGCAACCTGCTCGAGGCGCTGCAGGTCAAGGAAGTGCGCAGCTTCATGGCGGGCCTGAAGAACGGCGCGCGCTGCACCTACATCGATCCGCGCGTCACCGTCACCGCGCACCACGCCACGCGCCATTGGCAGGTCCGCCCGAACACCGACTACGCGCTGAACCTTGCGATCATCCACGAGGTGCTGCGCACCGGCGTCTACGACAAGGCCTTCGTGGCGCGCTGGGTCGAGGGGCTCGACGCCCTGCGCGATGCCGTCAAGGACTGCACGCCCGAGTGGCAGGCGCAGCACACGGGCGTGGCGGCCGGCGAGCTGCGCGCCTTCGTGGAGGAGATCGCCGCCGACGCGCCGCGCGTGATCTTCCATCCCGGCTGGATGACGGCGCGCCACAAGCAGTCGTTCTACGTGTCCCGCACGGCGCACATCCTCAATGCGCTGATGGGTTCGTTCGAGATCGAGGGCGGCGTGCTGCTCGCCAAAGGGCCGGCCGACGCCGGCTGCAAGGGACTCAAGAAGCTCCTGGATCGCATCCCGAAGGTCGAGGAAAAGCGCGCCGACGGCGTCGGCTGGAAGTACCGGCACTGGGATGCCGGCGGCGGCATCGTGCATCGCCTGTTCGCCGCGATGGACAGCGGCGATCCGTATCCGGTCGAGGCCTACATCGCCTATCGTCATGACCCGCTGATGGCATTGCCCGATCCCGAGGCGCTCAAGAAGATCTTCGACAAGCTCAAGCTGCTGGTCGCCATCGACGTCAATTACTCCGAGACCGCCTGGTACGCCGACGTGATCCTGCCGGAAACGACCTACCTCGAGCGCGCCAGCATCCTGACCTGCAGCGGTGGCCTCGAGCCTTCGATCGGCATGCGCGACCAGGCCGTCGCGCCGCGCTTCGACAGCCGGCCGGCCTGGTGGATCTTCCGCGAACTGGCGCGCCGCATGGGCGTCGGCGAATACTTCGACTTCGAGACCGTCGAGGACATCTGGGAGTACCAGCTCGAAGGCACCGGGGTCACGGTGGCGCAATTGCGCGAGAAGGGCTTCGTCCCGCTGGCCGACGCGCCGATCGTCGCCGATCGCATGAACGGCCTCAAGTTCAAGACGCCTTCGGGCAAGATCGAGATCATGAGCGCGGCGCTGGCCGAAGCCGGCATTCCGAGCCTGCCCCCCTTCGAGCCGCCGGAGAAGCTCGACGGCGAACGCTTCCGCCTGCTGTTCGGGCGGCCGGGTACGCTCACGCACGGCCAGTCGGCCAATAACCTGCTGCTGGCGGGCCTGCATCCCGACAACCCGCTGATGATCCATCCGCGCCGCGCGGCGGCGCTCGGCATCCGCGACGGCGACGCGGTGGAGGTCGCCAACGGCGACGCCGGCTTCGTCACGCGCGCCCGCGTCAGCGACTGGATCCATCCCGATGCGGCGTTCATGCTGCACGGCTTCGGCCGCACCGTGCCGCGCCAGACGCGCGCCTATCGCAAGGGCGTCGCCGACCAGCGCCTGCAGGTCGGCCTGCTGGACCAATTCGATCCGGCCGGCGGCGGCAGCGCCATGACGGAGGCGATCGTGAAGGTGCGGAGGGCGCAGCCATGAGCAAGTACGTCCTCCACCACGAGGCGGCCGATTGCATCGGCTGCCGCGCATGCGAGATCCACTGCAAGACCAGCAAGGGCCTGGGGCCGGAAGCTTCGCCGTGCCAGATCGTGACGGTGGAAACGCCGGGGCATCCGCGCGCCCGCTTCGTCTTCATGCCGTGCTTCCACTGCGAGGACGCCTGGTGCATGGCGGCCTGCCCGACGCACGCCGTGCAGCGGCGCGAGAAGGACGGCATCGTGTTCATCGACCCGGGCCTGTGCATCGGCTGCAAGAGCTGCCTCGCCGCCTGTCCGTGGGGCGCGCCGCAGTGGGATCCGGTGGCGAAGAAGGCGGTGAAGTGCGACTGGTGCAAGGACCGGCTCGACGCCGGGTTGAAGCCTGCCTGCGTGACCAAGTGCGTGACCGGCTGCCTGTCCTTCGCCGAGGCCGGCGAAGTCCAGCAGAAGCGGCGCGCTGCGGCGGCCAGGACGCTCGTCGCTACTCCCGCCGCGGAGCGCTGATGCTGACGCTCGCGCCCGGCCGGCCGCTCACCTCCTGGTGCGCGCAGCTGCATCCGGCCACGCTCGACCGCTATCTCGAACTCGGCGGGCTCGCCGGCTTCCGCAACGCCG
>DASVZD010000264.1:0-3383 GCA_036391815.1 Rhodocyclaceae bacterium | reverse complement strand
GCTTGGCGGCCTCGTCGCGGCGGCGCCGCTCGGCCTTGGCGGCCAATTGCGCGGCGAAGTCCGGCGCGCCCGCCAGCTCCGCGGCGCGGCGTGCGGCGTCGACACGGAAGGCGGCCGGATCGGCGGCGAGGCAGGCATCGTAGAAGCCGCAGGCCACGGCCTCGCGGGCGGTCATCGGCAGCCGGTTCTGCATGATGCGGCGGGCACCGTCGACGCCGACGCGCGGCGGCAGCAGGTAGGTCCAGAACTCCGAGCCGTAGAGGTTGCCCATGTTCTTGTAGTGCGGGTTCAGCATGGCGCCGTCCCGTGCCCAGACGAGGTCGGCGGCGCGCGCCAGGAAGCAGCCGCCCGCGCCGGCATTGCCCCGGATGGCCGCCACCGTGAGGTGCGATTCGCAGCGCAGGATGGCCTCGGCCAGGTCGTCGATGGCGTTGATGTTGGCCCACGACTCGTCGGCGGGGCTCTCGGCGTGCTCGATCAGGTTGAGGTGGATGCCGTTCGACCAGAAGTCCGTCCCGCCCGCCAGCACCATGACGCGCGTCGGCCGCGACGCCGCCCAGGCGAAGGCTTCGCGCAGCCGCTCGCACTGGCGCACGCCCATGGCGCCGTTGTAGAACTCGAAGAAGAGGTACCCGACGCCCCCGGCCTCCTCGTAGCGGATGTCCTGCCAGGTCGCATGGTCGGCCGGCTGCCAGCCGGGCAGCGGCGCCTCGGGCACCGCGGCGGCCTCCACGGGAAAGGCGATGGTCGCCGGCAGCTTGATGTCGTCGCGGCGCTTGGCGTGGCCGAGCCACACCGCGCCGTCCGCCGTCGCGCGCAGCAGCGCGGTTTCGCGCCGCGCGATCACTTCGCCCGGCTTGCCCTTGAGACGCGCTTCCGGCCAGGCGTCGAAGACGTGGCAGGGCTCGCCGAACAGTTCGTCGTCGACGCCTGGAAAGCCGTCGCCGGCGTCGATCTTGCGCAGCACCGTCGCGGTGTCGTCGCGCCGCCAGTCGATGCGGCGATCCGGCTGCTTGATCAGCGGGCGCAGCCTGCCGCGTGCGCCGGCCTGCGCCAGCGGCGTGGGCGCGAAATCGCCCCCGGCGTAGCGCTCCACGGCTTCGAGCACGGCGCGGCACGCGGCCTCGGTGACTTCGTTGCGGTAAAGGCTGGACTTCTTGCCGCGGCGCATCGGGAAATTCGCGGTGGCCCAGATCGGGCCGGCGTCCATCTCGGCTTCCGCCTGCAGCACCGTGACGCCCCACTGCGCCTCGCCCTCCTGGATCGCCCAGTCGAGCGCCGACGGGCCGCGGTCACCAACGACGCCGGGATGCACGACCAGGCAGACATGGTTGCGCCAGATCGATTCGGGGATGGCGCGCCGCAGGTAGGGCGCGACGATCAGGTCGGGACGGGACAGCGCCACGGCCTCCTCGGCGACGCTGTCGGCGATGTCGTACTCGATCGCGACTTCATGGCCGCGTGCCGCGAGTTCCGAATGCAGGCGCTGCGTCAGGCTGTTGTAGCCGTGGGTGAGGAACAGGATCTTCAAGGTTTCGGTTCCGTGACCGCTCGGGAACGCGAATTGTGCTGCAAAACGGCGCCGCCCGGCTTGGCCGGGATCAACAAATCCGCGGCAACTGTTCCCCGGTCAGCCAGTCGACGATGCGCCGGCCGCCGAAGCCGGTGGTCATCTGCACGAAATGGTGGGGGTCCTCCATCACCGTGCCGATGCGCGCGGCGCGCTCGCCCTGCGGATGGGCCTGCATGGCCGCCAGCACCCGCCCGGCGTCGGCCTCGGCGACGATCGCCACCAGCTTGCCTTCGTTGGCGACGTAGAGCGGATCGAGGCCGAGGAACTCGCAGGCCGCCGCGACTTCCGGATTCACCGGGATGGCGTCCTCGTCGAGCATCATGCCGGCCCGCGATTGGCGGGCGATCTCGTTGAGCGTGGTGGCCAGGCCGCCGCGCGTCGGGTCGCGCAGCACGCGGATGTCGGCGCCGGTGGCCAGCATGGCGGCGATGAGACCGTGCAGCGCCGCGGTGTCGGAGACGATCGGCGCGGCGAAGCCGAGGTTCTCGCGCTGCGCCATGATCGCCATGCCGTGGTCGCCCAGGGTGCCGGACAGCAGGATGGCGTCGCCCGGCCGCGCGCGGTCGCCCGAGAGCACGAGCCCCTCCGGCACGATGCCGACTCCGGTGGTGCCGATGAAGACGCCGTCGGCCTTGCCGCGCTTGACCACCTTGGTGTCGCCCGTCACCACCGGCACGCCGGCTTCCTTCGCCGCGCGCGCCATCGAGCCGACGATGCGGTCTAGCTCGGCCAGCGGGAAGCCTTCCTCGAGGATGAAGTTGGCGGCCAGCCAGAGCGGCTTGGCGCCCATCACCGCGACGTCGTTGATGGTGCCGTGCACCGACAGGCAGCCGATGTCGCCGCCCGGGAAGAACAGCGGCGAGACGACGTGGCCGTCGCAGGCCATCACCAGGCGCCCGCCGGCCGGCACCGGCAGCGTGGCACCATCGTTGCCCTGGCGCAGGAATTCGTTGTCGAAATGGCGGCCGAACAGCTCCTCGATCAGCTGCGCCATGGCGCGGCCGCCGGAGCCGTGGGTCATGTCGACGCGGCCGTGCTTGATGTCCAGCGGCCGGACGTAATCGGAACGTGCGCTCAACCGAGACCCAGGGCTTCGAGCCCCCCCTTGTCGAGATACTGCTTGAGCGCGGCGACGCAGCGCGGCTCGAACTTGCTGCCGGCGCCGTCGTCGAGGATCGCGAAGGCCTCCCCGAGCGACATGCCCTTGCGGTAGTGGCGATCGGCGGTGAGCGCCTCGAAGACGTCGGCCACGGTCAGGATCTTCGCCATGAACGGGATCTCCTGCGGCCCGTAGCCATGCGGATAGCCCTTGCCATCGATGGTTTCGTGGTGGGAGGAGGCGATCAGCGGCACGTTGCGGTACTTGCGCGAGAACTTGATTTTCTCAAGGATATCGTAGGTCAGCGCCGCGTGCTGCTTCATGTGCGCAAATTCCGCCGCGTCGAGCTTGCCTTCCTTCTTCAGCACGGCGTCGGCCGTGCCGATCTTGCCGTAGTCGTGCAGCAGCGCCGAGACGTCCAGCACGTCGAGGTCGGCTTCCTCGAAGCCGAGTTCGCGCCCGATGCCCAGGGCGATCTGCGCCACGCGCTTGGAGTGGCCGGCCGTCAGCGTGTCGCGGGCGTCGATCGAGGCGGCCAGCGCCTCCAGCAGGCTGTGGAACTGGCGGTCGCTGTCGTAGAACAGCTGGGCATTGTCGAGCGCGATGGAGACGACGCCGGCCACGCTGCCCAGCAGCGCCAGGTCCTCTTCGGTGAACTCGCCCTTCCTCGAATTGATCACCTGGATCACGCCAAGCGCGTCGCCGTTGCCG
>DASVZD010000263.1:0-10852 GCA_036391815.1 Rhodocyclaceae bacterium | reverse complement strand
CCCGGCATCGACTCGACCACCAGGTGGCCGTCGGCGAACTCGACCCGCTCGCGCATCGACAGCAGCCCGGCGCCGTGTCCTTCGCCCGCCACGCCGCTGTCGATGCCGTCGCCGTCGTCGGCGACCGACAGCTTCAGCCGGCCGTTCTCGTACAGCAGCAGCACGTCGATGCGCGTCGCCCCGGCATGCTTGAGGCTGTTGGTCAGCGTCTCCTCGACGATGCGGTAGAGCAGCGTCTCGACCTCGCCCTCGAGCCGCGGGATGTGGCGGCAGCGCACGTCGATGGCGATGCCGCTGCGGTTGGAGAACTTGCCGCCGAGGCTCTTCAGCGTCGCGCACAGCCCGAGGAAGTCGAGCAGCGGCGGACGCAGGTTGATCGAGATGTCGCGGATGGTGTCGTTGGTGTCGGCGATCAGCGCCTGCAGGTCCTCGATCTTGTTCGCCAGCGCCTCGCCCGTCTCGGCGGGCACCAGCGCCGCCACGTCGCGCAGCACCAGCTTGGCGGCCGCCAGGTTCGCCGCGGTGCGGTCGTGCAGCTCGGCGCCCAGGCGCCGCCGCTCGGTTTCCTGCACCGCCACCAGGTGGCGCCCGAGTTCGCGGATGCGCTTCAGGTGGCGCGCATGCGCCTGGTCGAGCGTCTTCTGCTCGGTGATATCGGTGTGGATGGCCAGCCAGACCTTGCCGTGGTCGGGATGCTCGAACGGCGACACCGTGGCCTTGCACCAGAAGATGCTGCCGTCCTTGCGCCGGTTCTCCACCTCGCCCGACCATGCGCCGAATTCCTCCAGGGCGGCGATGATGCGCATCGCGGTCTCGCGCGCCGCCGCGGGGGTGCCGGCGTTGACGCAGCTCACCTCCTTGCCGCACAGCTCGCCCGGCGCATAGCCGAACATCGCCTCCATCTTCGGGTTGGCGAACACGATGACGCCGTCGGCGGCGCGCACCAGCGTCAGGCCCTCCTGCATCTTGCGCGTCATCTGCTCGTGCAGCCGCAGCGCCGCCTCGGTGCGCTTGCGCTCGGTGACGTCGCGGACGATCGCCTGGAAGAAGGTCTGGCCGCCGGCCCGGATCACGTGGGCGCTGACGTCGGCCGAGAAGCTCGAGCCGTCCTTGCGCCGGTAGGTCGTCTCGATGATGCCGCTGCCGAAGGCCATCAGCCGCCGCCGGTCCTCCGCAAGGTCGGCGCGGCATTCGGGCACGCGCAGCCTGTCGACCATCATCCCCAGCATCTCGGCGCGGGTGTAGCCGAAGGCCGCGACGGCGCGGTCGTTGACCTCCACCACGCGCCCGGCGTCGTCGGTCAGCACGATGATGTCGCTGGCGGACTTCGCCACGCCATCGAGCCGCTGCGCCAGCATGCGGTTCTGCAATTCCCCCTGGTAGCCGCGGAAGGCCAGTTCGGCGCGCCGGCGCAGCGTCCAGAATCCGTGGGCGGCGAAGGCCAGCAGGACCAGCGCCGCCAGGCCGACGTACCACGCCAGCGCGCGGATCGGCGCGTAGATCTCCGCTTCGTCCATCTTGGCGACCAGCGCCCACTCGGTGCCCGGCACCGGCAGCAGGTAGGCGGCGACCGGCTCGCCGCGATAGTCGGTGCCGCTGACGAAGCCCGTCTCGCCGCGCAGCGCCCGGGCCGCCGGCAGGTCCGGCGAGGCGAGCGGCAGCCGCAGCGACAGCGGCGCCGCGTCCGAGTGGCGCAGCCGGTTGAGGAACACCACGTCGTCGCCTTCGCGCCGCACCAGCAGCGTCTCGGCGCTGCGGCTCTCGATCGGCCAGCTCTCGATGGCCGGATAGATGAAGTGCGCCGGATCGACGCGGAACACCATGGCGCCGGCGACGTGCGGCGGCCCGCCGGCGTCGGTCAGCAAGGGCATCGCCAGGTCGATCACCGGGCCCGGGAGGCCGGGCACGACCGTGATGTCGCCGAGGCGGATCCGGCGCGCTGCCATGGCTTCGAGGGCGAGGCGCCGCTCGGCGGCGCCGGCCACGGCGCCGGCGGTCGCGATCCGCGTCTGCCCGCGGGGGCCGAGCAGCATCACGGATTGGTATTCGCCGTCATGGCTGAGGCGGATGGTGGCGAGGCGCTCGTCCATCCAGCGCCGTTCGGCATCGTCGGGCGCGCCGCGCGCCAGCCAGCGATCGAACACCGCCCCGATCGCCGCATGGCTGCCGAACAGCGTCGCATCGGAATAGCGCTCCTGGCGCCAGCGATCGATCTCGCCGGCCTTGAGCAAGGCAATGTTGCCGAGTTGGCGGCGCGCGTTCGCCTCGATCTCGCTCTTCTGCGCGGTGAACAGCAGCCCGGCCGCCGCGATGCAGACGGCCGCGACGGCGGCGAAGGCCAGCACGAACGAGCGCACCGACGGCGGCCGCATGGCCCCCGCAACATGCTGCGCGGCGTGATCCCCCTGGTCGTCCATGCTTCCTCGTTGTCGTCGCTGGAATTGCGCCGCAACGATAAGCGGGACGCGTGCACCGGCCAATACCGGTATACCGGTAAATGCGGCTAGCGTTCTCCCTTCACCACCTTGCCGACCGTCGCGACGCCCTTCTCGAGCGCCTGCACCACCTTCGCCAGACGCTCCTTGCCGTCGCCGGCGAAGCCGGTGAACTGGAGGCCGATGTCGAAGCCGTCGTTGGCCGCAGAGTAGGCGCAGTGCATGACCCGGGCGGTGACGTCGAGGTCGAACATGCCGCTGTTGCCGTGCCAGGGACGCACCGAAATCCGGCAGGCCAGCGTTTCGCCGAGGGGAAAGTTGTGCTCGGCGGTGACGCGCGCGCCGCCGAACGAGAGTTCCAGCGTGCGCCCGGCGGCGGCCTGCGGCTGTCCTCCGGCGCTCCAGTTCAACAGCACCGGCCAGTGCACGACGTGGCGATTCTCGAGGCGCCGTTCGCCCTCGATGGCCGCAGCAAGGTCGGGAGCGGGGGTATCGCCCATGGCGGAATCCTGGCTGAGATCGCGGGGCCGGACGGCACCGCATGCTTCATCCATAGCACACGGGCGCCGCGCCCGCCTGCTACCATTCCCGCCATGAAGAAGAAACCGAAATCCAACTATGTGGTGATCAAGGAGAACGGCGTCTACATCGCGAGTTGCCCGGACCTCGACATCGCCGTCCAGGGCGCGACCGAGAAGGAGGCCGTCGCCAACCTCGAGGAAGCCCTCGCGCTGTTCTTCGAGGACCTGCCCGGTCCCGCGGACGGCTGACCTCCCGACCTCTCCGCGCTACCCCTCGAACAGCGACTGCAGCCGCCGCATGCGGTCGGCGATCTCGGTGCTGATCTCCATGAACTCGCCTTCGACCAGGCGCTTGGCCTCGTCCTTGCGGCCGGCCGTGGCGAGTTCCAGGATGTCGCAGGCGATGTCGTGGAAGCGCTTGTGGCGCGCCTTCAGCTGCGCGAAGGAAGGCAGGTCGCCGTAGCGCCGCTCGCCCGGCCCGGCGATCCAGCGCCCGAGCAGGCAGCCCTTCTCGTCGCACACCTCCATGCATTTCATCGGCGCCTTCGCCGTGCCGAACGCCGTGTCGATCAGGCACTGGCGCCACGCCGCGTGCCCTTCGATGGCTTCGGTGAAGCTGAGCTCGTTGCGCACCTCGGCCCGCTCGCGGTCGGGATACGGGTTGCCGGTCACGAGAAAGGAAAGCAGATCAGACACATGCATGTGCGGTCACCATCCGTGGGGATCGCGCCCGCGAAAAGGCCGCCGGCGCAGCCTTTCCTTTATACACCATCGCCGGCGAAGGGGCTTGCCGGCTCAGGTGCGGAAGCCAGCGATGGCCTCCCTCAGTTCGCCCGCCGACTGGCGCAGCCCGTGCGCCGCGGAACTCATCTGCCCGGCGGCGGCGCTGGCCTCCTCCGAGGTGTTGGCGATGCGCTCCATGTTCTGGGCAATCGCCGTGCTGGCGGTCTTCTGCTCGGCCACCGACCAGGCGATCTCGTCCACGCCCTGGCTGGCCTGCTGCACCGTGCCGCGCGCCTCGCCGATGGTCTTCTCGACGTCGCCGGCGATCGCCGCGCGGGCGGCGATCGATTCCCGCCCCGCCGACACGGCGTCGCGCACCTCGGTCGTCTTCTGCACGATCGAGCGCGCCACCGTGTCGATCTGGTTGGCGGAGTCGCCGGATTTCTCGGCCAGCTTGCGCACCTCGTCGGCGACCACGGCGAAGCCGCGGCCCTGCTCGCCGGCGCGCGCCGCCTCGATGGCGGCATTCAGGGCCAGCAGGTTGGTCTGGTCGGCGATCTCGCGCACCTCCTGCGTCATGCCGGTGATGGCGGCCGTGCTCTCGAGGAATTCCTCCACCGAACGCGCGACGGCGTCCATGGCCGCCTGGATGTCGTGGATCTCGCCGACCAGCTGGCCCACCCGGCGGGTGCCCTCGTCGGTCTCGCCGGCGCTGGCCGCGGCCTTGCGCTTCACGTCGTCGGCGGTATCCGCGACGGTGGCGATCGACGACGTCAGCTGCTCCACCGAGGCGGCGTTCGCCGCCACCGACTGCGCCTGCTCGTCCGCCACCGCATGCAGCTTGGCCGCGGTGTCGGAGAGTTCGCCCGCGGCGCTGGCGACGTGGTTCGATGCCTCGGCCGTCTTGCCGACCAGCCGGTGCATCTGCTCGATCATGGCGTTGAAGGCAGCCGCCATGCGGCCGATCTCGTCCTGGTGCTCGACCTCGGCGCGCACCGTCAGGTCGTTCTCCGCCGCGATGCTCGCCATGGTGCCCTCGAGGTGCGACAGCGGACGCGTGATCGATCGCACGATGACCAGCGCCAGCGCCACCAGCACGCCGACCGCGCCCGCGATGAACAGGGCCAGGCCGACGAACACCGCCCGGCGCACGTCGTCGGCCGCCGCCGTCTCCCGCTGCTCGGACTGCTCGGCGACGCGCTGCATCGACTCGACCAGCCGCGTCACCGCCGCCGTCGGGGCGCGGTCGATGCCCTTCACCGCGCGGTCCACCGCCGCGGCGGGATCCGCGGCATTGCGGTCGTAGGCCCGCAGCGCCTCGAGGTAGGCCGGCGCCAGCTGCGAGAAGGTCGCCACGATGGCGTCCACCTTGAGCTCGTCAGCGACGCCCAGGCGCGTCGCGGCTTCCCTGAGCAGGCGCAGGTTGTCGAGCGTCTGCTGGTTCTGCGCGTTGAAGCCGGCCAGGTGCTTGTCGAAGGCCGCCGGGTCCTTGCCGCGGATCAGCACGTCCTTCCACTCCTGCACCTGCGTCTTGAAATGCACCTGCGCCGCGCGCGCGTAGTCCGACGCGGCGGCGATGTCCTTGTGGCGCTCCAGCGTTTCGACCAGGCGGCGGTGCAGGCGATCCGCCTGGTAGAGCGAAAAGGCCCCGACGGTCAGCAGCGCCGCCACGGCGAAGACGACGAGCGCGGTCAACCGGCGGCGGATGTCCCAGTTCTTCATGGTCGGCAGGTCAGTTGGAGTATTGGAGCGAGGCGACCGCCGGCGCGGCGGCCGGCGTCCCGAGCGCAAATCCCGATGCGGGCGCCGCGATGCCGCCGCCGCTGAATGCCACCAGGTTCTCCATGAAGCTCGTGTATTCGGCCAGCGCCATCTTCTGCGCCGCGACGCGCGTGCAGTCGACCGATTCGTAGTTGCTCCTCAGCACCTGGCAGACCTTGCGGTCGAGCTCGAAGCTGGCGACCATGTCGTCGATGATGGAGAGCACCGCGGCCTGGTCGAGGCCGCGCCGGTAGGGCCGGTCCTCGGTGAGTGCGGTGAAGATGTCGGCGACCGCCAGGATGCGCGCCTCGAGCGGGATCTCGGCGTGGCTGGCGCGGAACGGATAGCCGGAGCCGCGCAGCCGCTCGTGGTGCATGCCGCTCCAGCACGCGATGTCGGTGAGGCCGTCGATCGACGACAGGATTTGGTAGGTGTAGTAGGGATGCGTGCGCACCGTCTGCCATTCTGCGTCGCTGAGCTTGCCCGGCTTCTCCAGCACCTCCGAGGGGATGGCCAGCTTGCCGAGGTCGTGCAGGTAGCCGGCCACCTGGAGGCGACGGCAGTCGGCCTCGGGAAAGCCGAACAGCTGCGCCAGCGTCGCGGCGCAGGCGGCCACCCCGCTGGAGTGCGTCGCGGTGAAGCGGCTGCGGAAGTCGATGATCTGAGCCAGCAGCTCGGCGAAGTCCTGCAGGCCGTCGATGTCGAGCTCCACGCTGGAGAACGGCGTGCGCGCCGACATCAGGTGCAGCAGGTCGGGGGCGTTGAGGTCGAGCCAGAACGCCTCGTTGCTGGAGACCTTGAAGAAGGCGTCGACGAATTCCGGCACCAGCGCCGGGCCGCGCTTTTCCATCAGCGCGTCGCACAGTTCGTCGGCCTGCTCGAGTATCGGCCGGGAACGGTCGACCAGGCTGTTCACGTAGTTGGCGAGGTGCACGACGTGGCTGCCCATCGGCACCGATTTGCCATCGACTTCCCGCATGTGGCCATGGGCCCAGGGGACGTACTGGAAGCGCACGATGTTGGCCGGTACGCGGAACGGCTTGAACTTCTGCAGCAGGTGGAAGCCGACGTGCGCCGTGCGCACCTTGAGGTCCGGCGCCCAGCCCGACCCCAGCCCCGGCCCCGACAGGCCGCCGATGTCGTGCAATGCGGCGGCGACCACGATGTCCTCCTTCGGCCGGCCGGTGAGCCCCGCCGTCTCGGCCACGCGCAGCGCGATGTAGGCGACCCGCTTGTGGTGATCGGCCATGGCCGGATTGATCAGGTCGAGCGCCTGCGACAGGGAAAACACGAACTGCTTCAGGCTGACGTGGGAGTCCTGCTTCATCGCGCGGGGTCCGTGGTGGTCCGGGAAATTCGCCGGCACATTACCCCTTTGGGATTGCGCCTTGAATACCTGTTTACCGGTATGCCAGATCGCTTATTCCGCCAAAATGCGCCGCCAACCTTCCTCCGAAAGTCTGATGCGGCGGCGCGCCGTCGCCGGGCGCGGCGGCCTGCGCGCCCGCAACCGGGCGCCTGCCCAGCCTCCTAGAAACCGCTGGTGGCCCGGGCCGCCCCGGCTAGTCCGGACGGACTAGCAAATCGGCGGCGGCCACCTTCAAGCGGATGACGTCGCCGGCCGATCATGGCCCTGCCCCGACGGGGGGCGCAGCCATGAGGGAAGCAAGCCATGCAATACGCCCGCACGCCGCAGATCCAGCCCGCTCCGGCGCTGCGCCTGGCGGCGACGGTCGGCCTGCCGCTGGCGGCCGCCGTGCTGCTGGGCGCGCTGGTGGTGTTCGCCGAGGCCGAGGCGGTGGTGGTCACCGCGTCGCTGCTGGCCTGCGTGTTCGTGATGATCGACTTCCGCTTCGGCGTCGCCTGCCTGATCCTCCTGATGCCTCTGTCGGCCAGCACGGTGTTCCCGCACAGCATGGCCGGCATCACCGGCCTCAACCCGATCAACCTGCTGATGCTCGGCACCTGCGTGTCCCTGCTGGCGCACGGCCTGCCCGAAGGCGGCTGGGCGCGCTTCGCGCCACGCCCGGTAGTTTGGCTCTACATCGTCCCGGTGGTGGCGGCCGGCCTGCTGGGCATGCGCCATGCCGGCGAGATCCCATCCGATTTCAACGTCGCCAACCTGATCTCCTTCGACGACGCCGGCGGCTACCTGCGCGACGTCCTGATGAAGCCCGCCCTGCAGGTGGTGTTCGCGCTGCTGCTGGGCGCCGCCGTGGCCCGCTCGCGGCGGCCCGAGTCCTTCCTCGTCCCGATGGTGCTCTCGGTATGGGTGCTGAGCCTGCTGACCGTCGCCTACTTCCATTATTCCGGCGCCACGCTGGCCGAGGTGTCGAGCTCGACCGAGCGCGGCTTCCTGTCGCCGCTCGGCCTGCACGCCAACGACCTCGGCCGCTACTACGCGGTGGCCTACGCGCTGATGCTGTTCACCGCCGCCGCGACGCAGGACGCCAAGCTGCGCCTCGCGCTGATCGCCACCATGGCGGTGGTGGTGGTGGCGCTGACGCTGACCTTCTCGCGCAGCGCCTTCTTCGGCTTCCTGCTGGTCAGCGCGATCTTCCTACTGATGCAGCGGCGCTTCGCCATCGTGCTGCTCGGCGCCGCCGCGCTGGCGGCGCTGGCCTGGATGGCGCCGCCCGCCGTGTTCGAGCGCATCGAGCTGGGCTGGGGCCAGGGACTCGATGCCATCAGCGCCGGCCGCGTCGACGAGATCTGGCTGCCGCTGCTGCCCGAGCTGTGGAAGAGCCCGATCTGGGGCAACGGCCTGGCTTCGACGCTGTGGTCGGAAGCCACCCGCAGCGGACGCATCCCGCTGGTCGGCCATCCGCACAACGCCTACCTCGCCACGCTGCTCGACATGGGCGTCGTCGGGCTGGGCCTGCTCGGCGCCTACTTCGTGCATGTCTGGAAGGGCTTCCGCCGCCTGCGCCGCGACGCCACCCTGAGCCGAACCATGCGCGGCTTTTTCAACGGCGCGTCCGTCGGACTCGCCGTGTTCCTGGTCGCCGGCTTCACCGGCAGCAGCCTGACGCCCGCCGCCGAACAGTTCTACCTGTGGTTCGCCATCGGCCTCATGTACGGGCTGCTCGGCCGGCCGCGCCCCGGAGTGGTGCAATGCTGAGCACCGTGCCCTCCTCGCGCCGGCACACCGAAGGGCTGCGCCATCCGCAGGCGCGCCACGCGGCCAAACCCAGCACCGATCCGCAGAAGCTGCCGGGCGCCACCCGCCTGCCCCATGTCTGCTTCGTCGCGCCGGAAACCTGGCCGGTGCTGTCGGGCGACGAGCGCACCGAGGTGGTCGGCGGCGCCGAACTCCAGCAGAGCCTGATCGCCCGCATGCTGGTGCGCGCCGGCTACCGCGTCTCGATGATCTGCCTCGACTACGGCCAGCCGGCGCGCGTGAACATCGACGGCATCGACGTGATCCGCGCGCACCGGCCGGACGCCGGCATCCCGGTGCTGCGCTTCGTCCATCCGCGCATCACGGCGATGTGGCGCGCCATGCGCGCGGTGGACGCCGACATCTACTACCAGCGCTCGCCGGCCGCCCTCACCGCCGTCGTCGCCGCCTTCTGCCGCCGCCACGGCCGGCAGTCGATCTATGCCGGCGCCTCGGACACCGACTTCCTGCCGGGCCAGCAGACGCTGCGCTTCCGGCGCGACCGCTGGCTGTTCGAGCGGGCGCTGGCCACCGTCGACGCCATCGTGGTCCAGAACGAGACCCAGCAGCGCGACTGCCGCGAGCACTACCAGCGGCGCTCGACCGTCATCCCGAGCTGCTACGAGCTGCCGGCCGACGCGCGGCCCGGCGCCGGCGACCGCGTGCTGTGGGTCGGCACCATGCGCCCCGACAAGCGCCCCGACATCCTGCTCGAGCTGGCGCGCCGCCTGCCGCACCGGCGCTTCGCCATGATCGGCGGGGCCGCGCGCGGCGACGCCGGCGGCGAGGCCTACTACAAGGCCATCGCGGCCGCCGCGGCGCACCTGCCCAACGTCGAGATGCTCGGCTTCCTGCCGCTGTCGCGCACCGAGCCATGGTTCGACCGCGCGCGCATGCTGGTGAGCACCTCGTCCGTCGAGGGCATGCCGAACGTGTTCCTGCAGGCCTGGGCGCGCGGCGTGCCGACGGTCGCCTTCATCGACGTCGGCGCGCGGCTGGACGGCGCGCCGGTGTACCCGGTGGCCAAGGACGCGGCCGAGGCGGCCGCGCAGATCGAGCGCCTGTTCGAGGACGACATCGAGCGCGCCCATGCCGGCGCACGCTGCCGCGACTACTTCGCCGCCCGCCATTCCAGCCACGAGACGCTGGCGTGCTACCGCCGCGTGCTCGACGAGCTGGTCGACCGGAGGGCGCGCGCCGCGCGCCGCTGAGCACCCATGCGCCTGCTCTTCGTCACCGGTTCCCTGGTCCACGGCGGCGCCGAACGGCACTCGATCACGCTGCTCAACCGCCTGGCCGAGCGCGGCCACGACTGCCACGCCGCCTACGTGAAGAACGACCCGAGCCAGCTCGAGCGGCTGCATCCCGGCCCCGGCGGCAGCGTCGCCTGCCTGCATGCGCAGCGCTTCCTCGACCGCCGCGCCGTGGCGCGCCTGGCCGCGCAGCTGACCGTGCTGAGGCCTTCCGCGGTGGTGGCGGCCAACGACTACGCGGCGATGTACGCCCTGCTCGCCCGCTGGCTGGCCGGCGTCGCCGTGCCGCTGGTGGCCACCTTCCATTCGACGCGCATGCGCACCCTGCGCGAGCAGGCCAAGATGCTGATCGCCCGCGCCCTGTTCCCGCGCCTCGACTGCCTGGTGTTCGTCTCCGCCAACCAGCGCCGCTACTGGGGCCGGCGCGGCCTGTGGACGCGCCGCATCGAGGTGATCCACAACGGCGTCGACACCCAGGCCTTCCGCCCGGCGGCCTTCGCCGGCGAGGCGGCCGAGGTGCGCCGCCGCTTCGGCATGGCGCCCGCCGATTTCGTCGTCGGCATGCTGGCCGTGATGCGCCCCGAGAAGAACCACGTGCAGCTGCTCGACGCCGTCGCCGCCCTGCGCCGCCTGGGCGTGCCCGCCCGCGCGCTGCTGATCGGCGACGGCCCGCTGCGCCCGGCCATCGAAGCCCGCGCCCGCGCGCTGGGCGTCGATGCCTTCGTCGCCATCACCGGCTTCCAGGACGAAGTGCGGCCGCATGTCGCCGCCTGCGATGCCGTCGCCCTGTGCAGCGACACCGAAGCCTTCTCGCTGGCCGCCATCGAGGCCATGGCGATGGGCAAGCCCGTCGTGCACTCCGACGTCGGCGGCGCCCGCGAAATGATCACCGACGGCCACGACGGCTACGTGTTCCCGGTCGGCGACGACGACGCCCTCGTGCATTGCCTGGTGCGGCTGGCCGACCCCGCCCGCGCCCGGCCGATGGGCGCCGGCGCG
>DASVZD010000262.1:0-3855 GCA_036391815.1 Rhodocyclaceae bacterium | reverse complement strand
GGCGCGGAGGGCTGGGCCGCGGCGGTCGCATGCGCGGCGGTCGCCGACAGCGGCATGTAGAGCGTGAATACGCTGCCCTTGCCTTCCTCGCTCTTCAGCTTCAGCTCGCCGCACATCTTGTGCGCCAGCTGCATCGAGATCGACAGGCCCAGCCCGGTGCCGCCGAACTTGCGGCTGATCGAACCGTCGGCCTGCTGGAAGGCCTCGAACACCAGCTGCTGCTTCTCGAGCGGGATGCCGATGCCGGTGTCGGCCACGGCGAAGCCGATCGCCGGGACCGGCAGCGGGTTCTCGTGATCGGCCGGCTTGAAGACGCGCACCGTGACGCCGCCCTTCTCGGTGAACTTCATGGCGTTCGACAGCAGGTTCTTGAGGATCTGGTGCACGCGCTGCTCGTCGCCGAACAGCAGCGCCGGCGCATCGGGCTCCGCCGCGATGTTGAGTTCCAGCCCGCGCTGCTGGGCGAGCGGCTCGAACAGCGCGCGCAGCGAGTCGCAGACGTCGCGCACCGGCATGGCGCTGAAGGTGAACTGCATCTGGCCGGCCTCGACCTTGGAGAGGTCGAGGATGTCGTTGATCAGCTCGAGCAGGTCGGAGCCGGCCGAGTTGATGGTGGCGGCGAACTCGACCTGCTTGGCGGTCAGGTTGCCTTCCTTGTTCTGCTTGAGCAGGCTCGACAGGATCAGCAGGCTGTTGAGCGGCGTGCGCAGCTCGTGCGACATGTTGGCGAGGAACTCGGACTTGTAGGTGCTGACGCGCTCCAGCTCGGCCATCTTCTGGCGCAGCGTCTCGCTGGTCGCCTCGATCTCCTTGTTCTTGGCGCGGATCGCCTCGCGCTGCTGCTCGAGCATCTGGGCGCGCTCCTCGAGCTCCTCGTTGCTCTGCTGCAGCTCCTCCTGCTGGACGCGCAGCTCCTCGGTCTGCTGCTGGGTGACCTCGAGCAGCTCCGCCGTCTGCAGCCGCGCCATGTTGACGTCGAGGCCGATGGCCATGGCGTCGCGCGCCGCCTCGATGAACTTCCCCTGCACTTCGCTGAACTCGTTGAAGCTGGCGATCTCGACCACGCCGACCAGCCGGTTGCCGTGCAGCAGCGGGATGGCGGCGACGGTGCGCGGCACGCCTTCGCCGAGCCCCGAGCCCACGGCGAGGTAGGAGGGCGGCACGTCCTCCAGGTAGAGCGTCTTCTGGCGGCGCGCCGCCTCGCCGACCAGGCCTTCGCCGAGGCGGAAGAACTCGCCGATCTTGCGCTCGCCGTTCGTGGCGTAGCTGGCGGCCAGCGAGAGCTGCACGGTGCGCTCGTCGAACAGGTAGAGCAGGCCGACGGCGGCGCCGAGGTACTCGACCACGAAGGTCAGCACGCTTTCCGCCATCACCATGGTGGTCTGCTCCTCGCGCATCAGGCCGCCCAGGATGTTGCTGCCGGACTTCAGCCAGTCGCGCGCGCGCTGGGAGTCGCGCGCGTCGCGCAGCGAGAAGGCCATCTTGCGGAAGGCCTCGTCGAAGGCGCACTGGACCTCGCTGAGGCGGCGGATGCCGTGCATCAGCATGCCCATCTCGTCGTCCGGCAGCTGCTTCTCGTCGATCTCCAGCGGCGAGGAGACGATCACCTCGCGGTCCAGGTCGCCGGCGCCGATCGCCTCGGCGACGCGCGCCTTCTCCAGGCTGTCGGCGATCAGGTCCTGCACGGTGCCGTGCGCCAGCTGCAGCGATTGCGCGACGCTGCGCGTGACCAGCAGGCCGACGACGGTGCCGCCGGTGATGATCATGGCGAGCATGAAGCCGATCAGGCCGAGGGCCGAGCGCTTCTCCTCGGCGGCGCGCTGCTCCAGCTGCTCGGCCTGCGCCGTGTTGGCGGCGGCGAGGTCGGAGACCAGTTCGCGCACGCGGTTGTGGGCGTCCTGGCCGCGGCGCGCGTTCAGTGCGGCCGCCTCGGCGTACTGGGTCTTGTGGGCCAGCGCCAGGCTTTCGTTGCGCACGGCGCGCCAGGCGGACAGCGCGGCGTCGATGTCCTTCACTTGCTGGCCGGCGCCGGCGAAGCGCTCGCGCACCAGCGTCATGCTGTCGTCGATGCGCCGGTCGAGCGGGGGGATCGCCGCGGCGTCCGCCTCGGACTTGGCGACGGCGGCGTCGACGATGCGCTGCGCCTTCAGCACGTTGGCGCGCACGTCCAGGATGGCCACCGAGAGCTGGTAGGGCCGCTCGAACAGTTCGGTGCTGAGGCGGGAGATCTGGGTGACGCTGCGGGCGCCCAGGAAGCCCAGCACCAGCGCGCCGAGCAGCATCAGGGCGAACCCGAAAAACAGCCGCGTGACTATCCTCGTTCTGTCCAGCATCGCTCGGTTCCCATCCAAGTTGAAGCCCCGGAAGCCCGGTGCTGCATTTCGTCGGTGTTTGCCAAGGCGGCGACGACGCTCGCGTCGTCTGGGCGGGCGTGATTCAGGCGCTTTTGTTGTTGTTCCCGTGGCCCCGGGATTATCGCGCCGTTAGGCCGGTTCGGAATAAGCAAAGCACAACTTTTTCCTTTTCCCGCCGGGACCGCGTTGCTAGAGTTCCGGCTCGCCGCGCGGGCTGCGCGGCTATCATCGCGGGAAAAGCCAAGGGGAATGCCATGAGAATCGCCAATGACGTCACCGAACTGGTCGGCAACACGCCGCTGGTCAAGCTGAACCGGGTCGCGGCGGGGGCCGGCGCCACCATCGCGCTGAAGCTCGAGTTCTTCAATCCGGCCCACAGCGTCAAGGACCGCATCGCCGTGGCGATGATCGACGCCGCCGAGAAGGCCGGCACGATCGGGCCGGACACCGTCGTGCTGGAGCCGACCTCCGGCAACACCGGCATCGGCCTGGCCATGGTGTGCGCCGCCCGCGGCTACAAGGCGGCCTTCGTCATGCCCGAGACCATGAGCCGCGAGCGCAGGCTGCTGCTCAAGGCCTACGGCGCCGAACTGATCCTCACGCCGGGGGCGGAAGGCATGGGCGGCGCCATCAAGAAGGCGCAGGAACTGGCGGCCTCCGACTCGCGCTACTTCATCCCGCAGCAGTTCGAGAACCCGGCCAACCCGGAGGTCCACCGCCGCACCACGGCCGAGGAGATCTGGCGCGACACCGACGGCCAGGTCGACATCTTCGTCGCCGGCGTCGGCACCGGCGGCACCATCACCGGCGTCGGCGAGGCGCTCAAGGCGAGGAAGCCCGGCGTGAAGGTGGTCGCCGTCGAGCCGGACGCCAGCGCCGTGCTGTCCGGCGGCGAGAAGGGACCGCATGTCATCCAGGGTATCGGCGCCGGTTTCGTCCCGCAGATACTGAATACCCGGGTGTATGACGAGGTCGTGCGGGTCGGCAACGACGACGCGCTGGATACGGCGCGCCAGCTGGCGACCCGGGAAGGCCTGCTGGTCGGCATCTCGTCCGGAGCCGCCGTCTGGGCCGCGCTCCAGCTGGCCAGGCGGCCGGAGAACGTGGGCAGGCTGATCGTGGCGCTGATCCCGTCCTTCGGCGAGCGCTACCTGTCGACCGTGCTTTACCAGCACCTGGAGGTCTGATTCCCCGCCGGCGACAGGGGCGCCCGGCGCGCCTGTCCTCGTCGGCGAAGCGGAATTGCCATTGACGGTTTCCCGGCGGGGGCGGCTTCCGTTCTCCTGCGCCGATCGGCATGCCGCGCCGGCACACCGGCTGTCGGACGCGATATTCTTTCACCATCCATCCGGCGGCAAACGGCTAATCTGGGCGAGTTGCCCCTTTCCGGCGGTGCCATGAACCGATATCTCGCAAGCCTGCTTGTTGCCCTCCTCGTCGGCCCCCTGGCCCTCGGCGCATCGGCCGCCGCGGACGGCGGCAAGACCGGCGCGCCGCCGGC
>DASVZD010000261.1:0-7695 GCA_036391815.1 Rhodocyclaceae bacterium | reverse complement strand
CAGGGTACGTTCCGATGTATTACTCACCCGTTCGCCGCTCGCCGCCAGGGTTGCCCCCGCGCTGCCGCTCGACTTGCATGTGTAAAGCATTCCGCCAGCGTTCAATCTGAGCCAGGATCAAACTCTTCAGTTCAATCTCTGTTTCTTCACTCAAACGAAAATCAGAGGTCAGACTTGCATCTAACCTTTTCTACTGTTTCCGTGTAAGCGCTTTTCAATACTCTTAGCTTCAGCTGTCCGCATAACCTTCCGGTCGTCCATCACCTCGCGGTGACTTCTGCGAGTAACCCTTCGATCTCGGGTCTCCCGCCTGCGTCAGCCTCCGGCTTTCCAAGCGCCTACACCTATCGGCTGTTCAATTTTTAAAGAGCGTCGCTGTTTGTGCAGCGATGAGAGGGGCGCATTATACGGACAGAAATCGTCCGGTCAACACCTTCGCGAAATATTTTTACGCTACCTCGGAGACGGCCTCTGGACGGGCGTTTTCAGGAGAGCGTGACGCGCGCGAACTTGCGCTTGCCCACTTGAAATACGACCGTCTCGCCAGCTTTTAGTGCCAGATTTTTGTCGGCGACCTTCTCGCCGTTCGCACGCACGCCGCCCCCTTCGATGAGACGCAGCGCTTCCGACGTGCTCGCCACGAGACCGGCCTGCTTGAGCACCTGCGCGACGCCCGCGGCGGGCAGCATGAACTCCGGCATCTCATCCGGCACCGCGCCGCGCTGGAAGCGCGCCTCGAAATCCGCGAGCGCATCTTCCGCATCCTTGCGCGAATGGAAGCGCTCGACAATCTCCTGCGCCAGCGTCACCTTCACGTCGCGCGGGTTGCGGCCTTCGGCGACCTCCCGCTTGAGCTTCGCGATCTCGTCGTTGCCGCGGAAGGACAGCAGGTCGTAGTAGCGCCACATCAACTCGTCCGACACCGACATCAGCTTGCCGAAGATTTCCTTCGGCGGCTCGGCGATGCCGACATAGTTGCCGAGCGACTTCGACATCTTGTTCACGCCGTCCAAGCCCTCGAGCAGCGGCATCATCAGGACGCATTGCGGCGACTGCCCGTAATGCTTCTGCAGTTCTCGGCCGACCAGCAGGTTGAACTTCTGGTCGGTGCCGCCCAACTCGACGTCGGCCTTCATCGCGACCGAGTCGTAGCCCTGGCAGAGCGGATAGAGGAATTCGTGGATGGCGATCGGTTGGCCGCTGGCGTAGCGCTTCGAAAAGTCGTCGCGCTCGAGCATGCGCGCCACCGTATGCAGCGCGGCGAGCTTGATCATGCCGGCGGCGCCGATCGGTTCGAACCAGGTCGAGTTGAAGCAGACCTCGGTCTTCTGCGGATCGAGGATCTTGAACACCTGCTCGCGATAGGTCTCGGCGTTCTTCAGGATCTGCTCGCGCGACAGCGGCGGCCGCGTCGCGTTCTTGCCGGTCGGGTCGCCGATCATGCCGGTGAAGTCGCCGATCAGGAACATCACGTGATGTCCGAGATCCTGGAAGTGGCGCAGCTTGTTGATCAGCACCGTATGGCCGAGATGGAGATCCGGTGCGGTCGGATCGAAGCCCGCCTTCACCCGCAGCGGGCGTCCGGTCTTGAGCTTCTCGACCAGTTCCGCTTCGATCAGCAGTTCATCGGCGCCGCGCTTGATCAGCGCGAGTTGGGATTCGATATCGGCCATGGCGAAAGGGTGACATTGACGGCAAGGGACATTTTTTTGCTACACTCGCCCGACTTCAAAAGCCGGTCCGACTACCCTTGCACATCGAAAAGAGCCGGATTTTAGCGCAACTCAATCGCTACCGCGAAGCCAAGCCCGGGCAGTTCTGGGGTGCGCTCGCCATCGCCGGCGTCTCGCTTTTCAGCGTGGTGACGGCCTTCGGCACGGCACCCACCGTCCAGGAAATCCAGAGCTTCCAGCAGACCATCGTCGAACCGCTTGCCCTGCCGAAGCCCGGGGCGATCGACAACGAAGGCGAGATTTTCGTGCGCGAGGAGCGAATCCAGCGCGGCGACACGATCGGCACGCTGCTCTCCCGCATCGGGGTCGATGACGAGGACGCCGTCGATTTCCTGCGCAACAGCCGCGACACCCAGGTCATCTTCCGGCAGCTCAGCCCCGGCAAGAGCGTGACGGCCCGCGTCAATGTCGACGGCGACTTGCAGGAGCTGGTGTTCCCGCTGAATGGAACGAAGGATACCGCGCTCACCGTCGAGCGCCAGGGCGACGGCTTCCGCGCTTCCGAACAGCCGCTGAAGTTCGATACGCAGGTCGTCATGAAGTCGGCCGAGATCCGCTACTCGCTGTTCGGCGCCACGGACGCCGCGGGCATGCCGGATGCGATCGCGACGCAACTGGCCGACATCTTCGGCGGCGACATCGATTTCCACCGCGACCTGCGCAAGGGCGACCGCTTCTCGGTGATCTACGAAACCATGAACTACATGGGCCGGCTGGTGCGCACCGGCCGCATCCTGGCCGCCGAGTTCGTCAACGACGGCAAAGCCTACCGCGCCATCTGGTTCCAGGGCGCCGACGGCCAGGGCGGCTACTACACGGCGGACGGCAAGAACATCCGCAAGGCCTTCCTGCGGTCGCCGCTGGAGTTCTCGCGGATCACGTCGGGATTCAGCCTGTCGCGCTTCCACCCGATCCTGCAGAAGTGGCGCGCGCACACCGGCATCGACTACGGCGCGCCTGTCGGTACCCGGGTCAAGGCGACCGGCGACGGCGTCGTCGAGTTCATCGGCACCCAGGGCGGCTACGGCAAGATGATCATCCTTCGCCATCAAAACAGCTATTCGACGGCATACGGGCATCTTTCCGGTTTCGCGGCCGGCCTCAAGAAGGGCTCGCGCGTGGCGCAGGGGGATGTCATCGGCTACGTGGGCATGACCGGTCTTGCGACCGGGCCGCACCTGCATTACGAGTTCCGCGTCAATGGCGTCTTCCGGAATCCGCTCACCATCGCCCTGCCCAGCGCGCCGCCGCTGACGCCGAGCCAGATGGCCGAATTCCGAAACGTCGCACAAGCCCAGCTTGCCCGCATCGAGATGCTGCGCGGAACGCACCTGGCCTCTATCGATTGACCGTCCTCGATGGCCGCCGCCGATCTTTTCATCGGCCTGATGTCCGGAACCAGCCTGGACGGCATCGACGCCGCGCTCGTTGATTTTGGAGCTGGCGAGCTGGATTGCATCGCTACCCGCTATGTGCCCTTGGCCCCGGAGGTTCGCGCCGAGGCCCTGGCCATCCAGACGCCGGGAACCAACGAACTGCAGCGCGCCGCGCTTCTCGCCAACCGGCTTGCCGACGCATACGCGGATGCCGTCGCCGGGCTCCTTGCGGAAGCTGGAGTGGCTGCCGCGCAGGTGCGCGCGATCGGCTGCCACGGGCAAACGGTCCGGCACGTACCGGCGGCCGGCTACACGATCCAGCTGAACAGTCCGGCGCGGCTCGCCGAACGGAGCGGCGTCACCGTGGTGGCGGATTTCCGCAGCCGGGACATCGCCGCCGGGGGCCAGGGCGCCCCGCTGGTGCCCGCATTTCACGACGCCGTGTTCCGCGCACCGGACACGCATCGCGTCATCGTCAATGTCGGCGGAATCGCCAACCTCACCGATCTCGCGCCCGGCCGGCCCACGCGGGGGTTCGACTGCGGACCCGGCAACATGCTGCTCGACGGATGGGCGGCTCGCCATCTGGGCGCCTCGCACGACGAAGGCGGCGCATGGGGACGGCAGGGACGAACGCTGCCCGCGCTGCTGGCCCGGCTCAAGCGCCATCCGTTCCTCGATGAAACGCCGCCCAAGAGCTGCGGACGCGAGGAATTCGGCATGGCCTGGCTCGACGCCCAGTTGGGCGGGCAAGAGGCCGCGGCTGACGTGCAGGCGACGCTCGTCGACCTCACGGTCGACGGGATCGGAGAGGCGATAACGCGCTGGTGCGGAAGTCCCGCCGAGATCTTCGTCTGCGGCGGCGGCGTCCACAACGCCGGCGTCATGGTCGGCCTGGCATCGGCGCTGCCGCAGGCCCGTGTGGATCGTACAGACGCCCTTGGCATGCCGGCCGACTGGGTGGAGGCGCTCGCATTCGCGTGGCTGGCTCATCGCACGCTGCAAGGCCTCCCGGGCAACCTGCCCGAGGTCACCGGCGCGCGCGGGCCCCGGGTTCTCGGCGCGATCTATCCCGCCTGATCGGCGCTCCAAATGAAAAAGGGCGCCGCAGCGCCCTTTCCCGATGGTCTTCCGCGTTCAGGCCGAGAACGAGGAACCGCAGCCGCAAGTGCTGGTGGCGTTCGGATTCTTGATGACGAACTGCGAGCCCTGCAGGCCTTCCGAGTAGTCGATCTCGGCGCCGACCAGATACTGGTAGCTCATCGGATCGATCAGCAGCGTGACGCCGTTCTTCTCCATCGTGGTGTCGTCGTCGTTGACGGTTTCCTCGAAGGTGAAGCCGTACTGGAAGCCCGAGCAGCCGCCGCCGGTCACGAACACGCGCAGCTTCAGTTCGGGGTTGCCTTCCTCGACGATCAGTTCCTTGACCTTGTTCGCTGCGCTGTCGGTGAAGATCAGCGGTGCAGGCATGTCGGTGGGAGCGTTCATTGTGGGGTTCTCCTAAGTTGGGGTTGTCCGATTATACCGCGGCCGATCAGTTGCTCGAGGCCAGCTTGAGCTCCACCGCCTTGCCCTGCGCGCCCTGGTGGATCAGCCGGCCCTGGACCACCGCCCCCAGATGCATCTCGATATTGTTGTATTCGACGTCCCCGGTCACGCGCGCGTGCGGCTGGAGTTCGAGGAACTCGGTGGCGCGCACCGGGCCGAGCACCGTCCCGTTGACCACCAGGTGGGAAACATGGATTTCGCCCTCGACACGGGCATGCTCGCTCAGGACAAGCGTGCCGCTTTGCCCTTCGGCGGCGCGCAGGTTGCCCTTCACCTCGCCGTCGATGCGCAAGCCGCCGACAAAGCTGATATCCCCGTTGATGGTGGTTCCGGCGCCGATCAGGCTGTCGATGCGATTCTGCGGCTTGCTGGATTTCTGGAACAGCATGGAACCCACTCCTTCCTAGAACGTAACTGTCTGGGTGGCGCGGACGGCGCCATCCTGCATCAGGCGGATTTCCACCGACTTCGGCTTGGCGCCGGCGGGAACGATGAAAAAGCCGTCGATGCTGCGGAAATGCTTGAAGACGACTGCGAAGCGTCCGGCCTCAGGGTCGTTGGGGCGGGGAAAAGTGATCATACCATCAGGGCCGTCGCCCGGCAGGGAGACGGCCACCTGCACGCTTCCCTTGAAGTCCCGTCCGTGCTGGTCGCCGTTCTGGGACGCCAGGAACTGATACCGGTACTTGCCGCCCGTCCCCTCCGGGAAGACGCGCAGGCGGGTGATGGAGACGGAATTGTCCTTGCCGCCTCCCTGCGCCAGCCGCTCGAAGACGGCATTCTCTTCCTTGAGACGGTTGTTCTCGGCCTCGAGCGCCTGGACCTGCGCCGTCAGTTGCTGCTGCGCCGTCCGCTCGATCTGCAAGCTGCTCTCGCTGGCGTCGCTCGTGGCTCGCAGCTTGTTCACTTCCGCCTGGAGGTCGGCGACCTTTTGGGTCAGCGTCTCGATCTCCTGGGCCGTTTCGCTGCTGTCGAAGCCCGCGATCCGTCGGCCCGCATCGTAAATCCAGCCCGCCAGGGCGATGGCGACGGCGCCCGTCAGCGCAACGGCCAACGCGCGCCAGTACCATGGCACATGGGTGCGCACCGTCACGCGCGGCGCGGCGATGCCGAACCGTCCGCGCAGGCGGCGCAGCCTCACGGCAAGAGCGGAATTCCCGTCAAGCCGGAGCATTCGTCGAAACCGAACATCAGGTTCATATTCTGGACCGCCTGTCCCGCCGCGCCCTTGACCAGGTTGTCGATCACCGAAAGCACGACCAGCACATCGCCGCCCTGCGGCCGGTGAAGCGCGATGCGGCAGGTGTTCGCCGAGCGCACCGAGCGCGTGTCGGGATGCGACTTCGCCGGCAGGACATCGACGAACGGCTCCTGCGCATAGCGGCTTTCGAACAGCGCCTGGAAGTCCATTTCCTTGGTCACCCGCGCGTAGAGGGTGGCGTGGATGCCGCGGATCATCGGCGTGAGGTGCGGCACGAACGTGAGGCCCACCTCGCGTCCCGCCGCCGCGGCGAGGCCCTGGCGGATTTCGGGAAGATGACGGTGCCCGGGCACCGCGTATGCCTTGAAGTTGTCCGAAGCTTCGGCAAACAGGATGTGCGTCTCGGCCTTGCGGCCAGCCCCCGAAACACCGGACTTCGCGTCCGCGATTAGCGTGTCGACGTCCACGCAGCCCGAGGCCACGAGAGGCAGGAATCCAAGCTGGGTCGCGGTGGGGTAGCAGCCGGGGTTCGCCACCAGGCGGGCGCCCTTGATCTGTTCCCGGTTGACCTCGGGCAGGCCGTAGACGGCCTGCCCAATCAGATCCGGGGCGGCGTGCTTCATGCCATACCATTTTTCCCAGACCGCCACGTCCTTGATGCGGAAGTCGGCCGCGAGGTCGATCACCCTGGCGCCGGCAGCCAGCAACGCTCCCGCCTGCTGCATGGCGATGCCGTTCGGCGTGGCGAAGAAGACCAGGTCGCACCGATCGAGAGGCGCATCCTTCGGGTCGGAGAACTTCAGTGCCACGCGCCCCCGCAGGCTGGGGAACATGTCGGCAACCGCCGTTCCCGCTTCGCCGCGCGAAGTGATGGCGGCCAGTTCGACCATGGGATGCTGGGCCAGGAGACGCAGCAGTTCGACACCCGTGTAGCCGGTGCCGCCGACGATACCCACCTTGATCATGTCGCCTTTTCTCCTCGGGGACGTAAATGGTAACTCGGAAAGACGCGCGACCGGAACGCGGCGCGCCAAAAACAAAAGCCGCCCGCAGGCGGCTTTCGTGCTGCGGATCGTCGCCGATCAGCGCTTCGAGAATTGCTTGCGGCGGCGCGCCTTGTGGAAGCCGACCTTCTTGCGCTCGACCTCGCGGGCGTCGCGCGTCACGAAACCGACCTTGGAGAGCGTCGGCTTCAGCGTCTCGTCGTACTCGATCAGGGCGCGGGTGATGCCGTGGCGCACGGCGCCGGCCTGGCCGGACTCGCCACCGCCGGTGACGTTCACCATGATGTCGAAGGTGCTGACATGCTGGGTCAGTTCGAGCGGCTGGCGCACGACCATGCGACCCGTCTCGCGGGAGAAGAATTCATCGACGGGCTTGTCGTTCACGACGAACTTGCCGCTGCCGGACTTCATGAACACACGCGCCACCGCAGTCTTGCGGCGGCCGGTGCCGTAGTAATAGTTGGCTGCCATTTCTTATCCTGTCAGAGTTCCAGGGCCTTGGGCTGCTGCGCGGTGTGCGGATGTTCGGCACCGGCGTAGCACTTCATCTTCTTCAACATCGCGTAGCCCAGCGGGCCCTTGGGCAGCATGCCCTTGACGGCCTTCTCGAGGACGCGGGCAGGGAAACGCTGCTGGAGCTTGGTGAAGTTGGTTTCGTAGATGCCGCCGGGGAAACCGGAGTGGCGGAAATACTTCTTGTCCTGTGCCTTGTTGCCGGTCACGCGCAGCTTCTCGACGTTGACGACGACGATGTAGTCGCCGGTATCGACGTGGGGCGTGAATTCGGGCTTGTGCTTGCCGCGCAGGCGGCGTGCGATCTCAGTAGCGACGCG
>DASVZD010000260.1:0-15026 GCA_036391815.1 Rhodocyclaceae bacterium | reverse complement strand
AGGTGCCGGCATGACGCCGGGGTAGCAGACGAGGCCTCGCATGTCCCACGAGCAGCTCACCGAAGCCGTACTGTCGCGTCTCAACCTCAATGAAGTGAACCTCGCCGCGGCGACGGGCGACGGCCGCTGGCTGCGCGCGAGCGCCGCGTTCGCGGACGAGGACCCGACGCTGGCGCGGCCGCTGGCGCGCATCGGGCGCGCGACCGCGCACGACTACGAAGCGGTGGTGGCCGCGGCGGAGAGCGCCTTCAGGCGCTGGCGCGAGGTTCCGGCGCCGCGGCGCGGACTCTTCGTCCGCGAGGTCTGCGATGAACTGCGCCGCCAGAAGGACGATCTCGGCACGCTGATCGCCGCCGAGGTCGGCAAGATCAAGGCGGAGGCCGACGGCGAGGTCCAGGAGATGATCGACGTGGCGGATTTCGCGGTCGGCCTGTCCCGCCAGCTCTACGGCCTGACCCTCGCCTCGGAGCGCCCGCATCACCGGCTGATGGAGCAGTGGCACCCCCTTGGCGTCGTCGGGGTGGTGACTGCGTTCAACTTCCCGGCGGCGGTTTGGGCGTGGAACGCCTTCATCGCGGCCGTCTGCGGCGACGTCGTGGTCTGGAAGCCGAGCCCGAAGTCGGCGCTGACGGCGATCGCCATCCAGCGCATCGTCGATCGCGTCGCCGAACGGCATGGCGCGGAGGGCGTGTTCACCCTGTTCCTGTCCGACGAGGCGGCCGCCGGTGCCCGCATCGCAGCGGATCCGCGCATCGCCCTGGTTTCCTTCACGGGCTCCTCGAACGCCGGCCGCCAGGTGTCGCAGACGGTGGCGGGCCGCTTCGGACGCTGCCTGCTCGAGTGCTCCGGCAACAATGCCGTGATCGTCGACGAGACGGCCGACCTCCAGCTGGCACTGCCGGCAGTCGTCTTCGGCGCCGTCGGCACCGCGGGCCAGCGCTGCACCACGACGCGCCGGCTGATCGTGCATGAGTCGCGCTTCGAAGCGGTGGCCGAGCGGCTGGTCGATATCTATGGGCAATTGCGCGTCGGCGATCCGCTCGACCCGGCGACGCTGGTCGGGCCCCTGATCGACCAGCGCGCCGTCGAAGCCTTCAATGCGGCGGTTGCAGAGACCCGTGCGCTCGGCGGCCAGGTGCTGGCGGGCGGCGCCCGCATCGCGCGCACCGGCCATTTCGTCGCGCCGACGCTGATGCGCGCCGACAATGCCTGGCCTTCGGTGCAGCGCGAGACCTTCGCGCCCATCCTCTACCTGATGCGCTATCGCGAGTTCGACGAGGCGCTGGCGCTCAACAACGCCGTGCGGCAAGGCCTGTCGTCCTCCCTGTTCACCCTAGACATGCGCCACGCCGAGCGCTTCCTGTCGGTGGTCGGCAGCGACTGCGGCATCGCCAACGTCAATGCCGGCACCTCGGGCGCCGAGATCGGCGGCGCCTTCGGCGGCGAGAAGGAGACCGGCGGCGGCCGCGAGGCAGGCTCGGACGCCTGGAAGAACTACATGCGGCGCCAGACCAATACGGTCAATTGGGGTACGACGCTACCGCTCGCGCAGGGCATCCGCTTCGGCCAGCACTAGCGGCAGACGCCGAACGGCCGGTCTTCTTCAGCCGTCGAGTTTGGCGAACGCCGCGACGACTTCGGGCGGCGCCTGCACCAGTTCGATCAGCACGCCTTCGCCCGCGATCGGAAACTCATCGTTCGCCTTCGGATGCAGGAAGCAGATGTCGAACCCCGCGGCGCCCTTGCGGATGCCGCCGGGCGCGAAACGCACGCCTTGCGCGGTGAGCCATTCGACCGCCTTCGGCAAGTCGTCGATCCACAGCCCCACATGGTTGAGCGGAGTGGCATGCACCGCCGGTTTCTTCTCCGGATCGAGCGGCTGCATCAGATCGACTTCCACCTTGAACGGCCCGCTGCCGATGGCCGCGATGTCCTCGTCGACGTTCTCGCGCTCGCTGATGAAGTTGCCGGTGATTTCGAGGCCCAGCATGTCGATCCACAACTGGCGCAACCGCGCCTTGTCGAGGCCGCCGATGGCGATCTGCTGGATGCCCAGCACCTTGAACGGTCTTGTCATTTACGTTTCCCTCTGGCTAGCAACACGATCCCGATGACGACCATCGGCAGGCTCAGCCATTGCCCCATGCTCATCACGTAGGAGAAACCGAAGATGCCGGCGTCGGGCTCGCGGAAGTATTCGGCGACGAAGCGCAGCACGCCGTAGCCGATCAGGAACATCCCGGACACCGCGGCGCGCGGCCGCTCCTTGCCGGAGAACCACCAGAGCAGAACGAACAGCAGCAGGCCTTCGCCGGCCGCCTCGTAGAGCGGCGAGGGATGCCGGGGAATGTTATCGACCTGCGGAAAGATCATCGCCCACGGCAGCGAGGGATCCGCCGGACGGCCCCACAGTTCGCCGTTGATGAAGTTGCCGATGCGCCCCGCCATGAGGCCCAGCGGCACGAGCGGCGCGATGAAGTCGGTGACCTCGAAGAAGGTCTTGCCGTGCTTGCGGCCCCAAAGCCAGACGGCGACGAGCACGCCGATCAAACCGCCGTGGAAGCTCATGCCGCCCTTCCAGACGGCCACGATTTCCAGCGGATGAAAGAAGTAGTAGCCGGGCTCGTAGAACAGCACCTGCCCGAGGCGGCCGCCGAGGATGACGCCGAAGACGCCCCAGGTCAGCAGGTCGTCGACGGCTTCCGGCGTGAACCGGTGCCAGGGTTGCGAGACGGCGCGGCGCTTGCCGAGGACCAGGAAGGCGATGAAACCCGCGAGGTACATGAGGCCGTACCAGCGCACGGCGAGCGGGCCGAGATGGATGGCGACGGGATCGAACTGTGGATGGACGAGCATGGCGCGCCGTATTCTAGCCGCCTGGCGCCGGCGGCACGCCCCTCAGATGGCGAGAGAAAGCGCCTCGATGCTGACTTTCTCCTGGTCCTTATCGTAGCGGCCGCGAATGATCGACCAGGTGTCGATCGAGGTGGCCAGGGGCATCGTCTGGCGCATGAGTTCGAGCAGGTCGGGCAATTCCTTCACGGCGATCCGCTGCTGGACGTGCCCGATGTCCAGGAACACGAGGAAGCCGTACTGCGGTTCCCGGTGCTCGGCGCGGCGTTCGTCGCGGTTGAACACCTCGACGCAGCAGCAGGCGACGCGCCTGTCGCCCACGCTCAGCCCGGGGAAGCCGGTGAAGCCCGCCTTCCTCCGCTGGTCGGCCGGATCCTCCATCCCCGTTGCGGCAAGGAAATCCTCGATTTTTCGCCAGCCTTCCGCGTTGCTAAATGACCACATGGGTTCCCTCCGCCGAAAGTCATAATCCGAAGCCCGGCTCCCCGCTTCCTGCCGGCAACCCGGCGTTTCAGGGGTATTCATCGCAAATGTAGCCGACCGCCGCCGCGATGACAAAGGGGGATTTTTTCCTTCGCCTCTGACGAAAGCCTGACTAGAATTCCCGGCACTGCGTGTATGGGGATGGCGCGTTGTCGGCGCCGGCACGCCGATAAACGGGGAGAATCAATTGGACTACCGAAAACTTGTGGTCACGGCCCTGACCGCTCTCGCTGCGAGTGCCGTGCTGGCGGCGCCGCTCGACGATGCCAAGCAACTGGTCAGGCAAGGCAAGGCGCAGCAGGCGATGGAATTGCTCGATGCGCACCTGTCCGAGATGGCGGGCGACGTCGATTACAACTACATCCTCGGCATCGCTGCGCTCGACGCCGGCAAGCCGGGCGCCGCGGCGCTGGCTTTCGAGCGCGTGCTGGCCATCGAGCCGAACCACCCGCTGGCGCGCGCCGAACTGGCCCGGGCGCTGATCGCGCTGACCGAATACGATGCCGCGCGCACCGAACTGCGCCAGGTCAAGCAGTCGCCGCTCTCGCCCGAGGTCGCCGCGCGGGTGGACGACCTCCTCGCGCTGCTCGACCGCGCCGTCGCCGGCGCTGCGGCGGACAAGGGCGCCGCGATCTTCTCCGCCTACGTCGAAGGCGAATTCGGCTACGACAGCAACATCAACACCGCCGCCAACGCCAACTCGATCTTCATCCCGGTGCTCAACCTGCCCGGCACGCTGAGCGGATTCGCCACCGCGCAGGGCAGCCTGTTCGAAGGTTTGAATGCAGGCGCCGCCGTGCAGAAGCGCGTGGCCGAGAACGTGGATGTCTACGGAAACGTCGGCGCCCGCTTCCGCTATCACTCCAACAAGCCCGACTTCGCGATCGGCTCCCTGTCCGGCGGCGCGGGCGTGCGCTATACGCAGGGCGTCGACCAATACAGCGTCGGCGTGACGCAGTTCGACGACTACATCGACCGCTACCGCAACGACAACCAGACCGGCATCTACGGGCAATGGCAGCGCGAGCTGTCCCGCCAGGACATGGTGGGGCTGTTCGTCCAGCACCTGCGGCTCAACCATCCGATCGCGCGGTTCCTCGACACCAACCTTACCTTGCTCGGAGGCACCTGGGCGCACGCGTACCACATGAAGGGCGATCCCATCGTCCGCGTCGTGGCCTTTGCCGGGGACGATCATCAGCGGAGCGACGACCCGACGGTCGGGCGCCAGCTTTACGGCGTCAAGCTCGCCGGCGAATACATGCTGCAGGAGAACATGCGGCTGTTCGGCAGCGTCGCCACCCAGTACAGCCGCTACGGCGGCGAGAGCATCTGGTTCCTCACCAAACGGCGCGACTGGCGGCACGACCTCGACGTCGGCATCGCCTACAAGCCTGCCAAGCTGTGGACGGTCACCGGCGAGATCACCTACCTGCACAACGATTCGAACGTCTCGCTGAACGAGTTCGACCGCAAGCAGGTTTTCGTTACCCTGCGTCGCGATTTCTTCTGAGGTGATGTGAGATGGAACGCAATCTGAAAGTTCTGGCGCTGATGGCCGGCCTGATCGTGCTGCCGATGTCGGCGTTCGCGAAGGCCGGGGACATCGTCCTTACGCAAGGCGCGGCGTTCGTCCGCAACCCCGCGGGCGTCGAACGCCCGGCGACCCTCGGCATGCCGGTCGACTCCGGCGAGACCCTCGTCACCCGCGACGGCCGCCTGCAGGTGAAATTCACCGACAGCGGCGTCGTCAGCCTCCAGCCCGAGACCCAGTTCGCGATCGCGGATTACCGCTACGCCGAGGCCAACAAGGGCGAGTCCGCGTTCTTCAAGCTGATCAAGGGCGGGTTCCGCACCATCACCGGCCTGGTGGGCAAGCGGGACAAGAGCGTCTATCGCGTCGATACCGCCGTTGCGACCATCGGCGTCCGCGGCACCGAGTACCAGGCCATGCTCTGCGCCTCGAGCTGCAAGCAGCCCGACGGCTTGTACGTCCACACCGGCGAGGGCACGATCTTCGTCAAGAACGTGGCGGGCGAGATCGACGTCGGCAAGGGGCAGACCGCCTTCGTGGCATCGGCCGACACCGCGCCGCAGCGGACGACGGTGGCGCCGCCGATGACGGCCCGCGTGACGACGTCGGCGCCGCCCGCCATTTCGGGCGTGGGCACGACCGAGTTTGGCCCCGGGAATGTCCTCAGCGCCACGCCGCAGGGTTCCATCACCCAGATCACGCAAGGCGGGCTTGCCCTTGCCGCGTCGGGCACTGGAAGTGGAACCGTGACGTCGAATTTCATCCCCAACTTCAGCGGATCGGGATCGGGCGCCGGATCCGGTGCAGGGTCGACCAACAACATGACGACCGGATCTCTCGCCGGCGCCTACATGGATGGAGGGTCCGTGACGGGTGGCGTCCTCTACGCCAATGGCGGCATTGCGAGCGCGATATTCACGTCGCCGCCGGTGAACGTCGGCTCAAACGGCGACCTTTACTGGGGCCGCTGGACGAACACCACCCTGAACCTGTTTGCCGGAATGGGCGGCTACTTCGTCAATGGAAGCCTGACGATTCCCGCGACATCGAGCATCCACTACCTGCTTGGAACGACGACACCGACGATGTCGTCGCCGGTGTCACCGATGACCTTCCATTTCGTCGGTGGTACGCCTTCGACTGATTTGTCCGGAGGGGTGGGTTCGGGCATCACCGGCGGCACTGTTTCCATCAACCTTTCGCCCTACAACACCAACTATATCTCGGTCAATTTCGACGTTGCCCATAACGGGCCTTATCTCGTGTCCGGCTTCTCGCAGCTTGGAGGATCGACTCGTACCAGTTTCGGAACCGACTACGGTGGACAATTCTCTGCCAACAGCACGCTCCACGCGCGGGTCAACGGCTTCCTCGTCGGTTCGGGCAGCCCGACGGGTGCGGGCCTGTCCTACACCATCAACAACAACATCGTCGGCGTAGGCGCCTTCCGCTGATCGCCTGAAACACGGAGGACGCCGCCAGGCGTCCTCCCGCAGCACCAGCAGTTAGAATCCGGGGCTAGACCAGGAGATCTTCCATGCCCCAATACCGTTCCCGCACCTCGACGCAAGGCCGCAACATGGCCGGCGCGCGCGCCCTTTGGCGCGCCACCGGCATGAAGGACGGCGACTTCGAGAAGCCGATCATCGCCGTCGTCAATTCCTTCACCCAGTTCGTGCCGGGCCACGTCCATCTGAAGGACCTCGGCCAGCTGGTGGCGCGCGAGATCGAGGCGGCCGGCGGGGTGGCGAAGGAGTTCAACACCATCGCCATCGACGACGGCATCGCCATGGGCCACGGCGGCATGCTCTATTCGCTGCCGTCGCGCGATCTGATCGCGGACTCCGTCGAGTACATGTGCAACGCGCACACGGCCGACGCCATGGTGTGCATCTACAATTGCGACAAGATCACGCCGGGGATGCTGATGGCGGCGCTGCGGCTCAACATCCCGGCGGTGTTCGTCTCCGGCGGCCCGATGGAGGCCGGCAAGGTGAAGTGGCACGGCGCCACGCGCGCCGTCGACCTCATCGACGCCATGATCGAGGCGGCCGACAGCAAGAACAGCGACGCCGACGTCGCCGCCATGGAGCGTTCCGCCTGCCCGACCTGCGGTTCCTGCTCCGGCATGTTCACCGCCAACTCGATGAACTGCCTGACCGAGGCGCTGGGCCTGTCGCTGCCCGGCAACGGCTCGCTGGTGGCGACGCACGCCGACCGCAAGGACCTGTTCCTGCGTGCCGGGCGCCTGATCGTCGAGCTCGCCAAGCGCTGGTACGAGCACGACGACGCCACTGTGCTGCCGCGCTCGATCGCCACCTTCGCCGCCTTCCAGAACGCCATGACGCTCGACATCGCCATGGGCGGTTCCACCAACACCGTGCTGCACCTGCTGGCCGCCGCGCAGGAAGCGGGCGTCGCCTTCACCATGCAGGACATCGACCGTCTGTCGCGCAAGGTGCCCTGCCTGTCCAAGGTGGCGCCGGCGACGCAGAAGTACCACATGGAGGACGTGCACCGCGCCGGCGGCATCATGGGCATCCTCGGCGAGCTCGACCGCGCCGGCCTGATCCATCGCCACGTGCACACCGTACATGAGAAAACCCTGGAAGCCGCGCTGCAGCGCTGGGACGTCATGCAGGCGCACGACAACGCCGTGTTCGATTTCTACCGCGCTGCGCCCGGGGGGGTGCCGTCGCAGACCGCGTTCTCCCAGGATCGCCGCTATCCCGAACTCGATCTCGACCGCACGGCGGGTTGCATCCGCGACAAGGGCAACGCCTATTCCCAGGACGGCGGGCTGGCCGTGCTGTTCGGCAACATCGCCGAACGCGGCTGCATCGTGAAGACGGCCGGCGTCGACGACTCGATCCTCAAGTTCGCCGGCCGCGCGCGCGTGTGCGAATCCCAGGAGGAAGCCGTCGAGAAGATCCTCGGCGACCAGATCGTCGCCGGCGACGTCGTGGTGATCCGCTACGAGGGTCCGAAGGGCGGTCCCGGCATGCAGGAGATGCTCTATCCGACCTCTTACCTGAAGTCCAAGGGGCTGGGCAAGTCCTGTGCGCTGCTGACCGACGGCCGCTTCTCGGGCGGTACCTCGGGGCTGTCGATCGGCCACGCCTCGCCGGAGGCGGCGGACGGTGGCGCCATCGGCCTCGTGGAGGAAGGCGACCGCATCGAAATCGACATTCCGAACCGCACGATCCGTCTCGCGGTCTCCGACGAGGAACTGGCGAAGCGCCGTGCGGCGATGGAGGCGAAGGGCGGCCAGGCCTGGAAGCCGGCCAAGCGCGAGCGCCAGGTTTCGGCCGCGCTGAAGGTCTATGCATCGATGGCGACTTCGGCCGACAAGGGCGCGGTGCGCGACATCACGAAGCTGGGCTGACGCCTTCTGCAGAAAGGGCCGGCGGCGGCGGGCGGTCTATTCAAACGGGGTCAAAGTGACGAACAGAGGGCGTTTCCTGCCAACCCGCCCCCATGCCGCGGTTTTTTGGTATGGTGGCCGCTTTCCGCCAGGGAACGCCCAGCGATGGCCGACCGATCCGCACTCAAGTTCCTCGTCGTCGACGACTTCTCCACGATGCGCCGCATCGTGCGCAACCTGCTCAAGGAACTCGGCTTCCTCAACGTCGAGGAGGCGGAGGACGGCGCGGTGGCGCTGGCGCGGCTGAAGTCGGGCGGGGTCGACTTCGTCGTCTCGGACTGGAACATGCCGAACATGGACGGCCTCACGCTGCTGCAGAGCGTGCGCGCCGACCCGGCGCTCAAGCACCTGCCGGTGCTGATGATCACCGCGGAAGCCAAGAAGGAAAACATCATCGCGGCCGCCCAGGCGGGCGCCTCCGGCTACATCGTCAAGCCGTTCACCGCTGCTACGCTGAACGAAAAGATGGTCAAGATCTTCGAGAAGATGGGAGTCTGATATGAAAACAGCGGCCAAGTCGCCCAAGCGCAGCGCGACCGTCTCCAAGCCCGCGAAATCCGCCGCCAAGAAACCGGCGGCCAAGAAGCGTGCGGTGCCCGCCACCGAACCTGCGACCGGGCACGTGCTGACCGAACTGAAGGCGCTGGCCAAGGAACTCAACCAGGCGGCCAAAGGCTTGAGCAAGAACGGCAGCGCCAATCCCAAGGAAGTCTCGGTCATCCTCGGCAACGTCGAGCGCATGACGGCGGATGCCGCCACCAAGTCGCTGATGGAAGCCGAGGCCGCCAAGCGCTACGTGTCCACGGCGCTCGACATCCTGGGCAAGGACTGGAACCGCAAGGATCTCGAGGCCGCGCTGAAGGGCGTCAGCGGTCACCTGACCAACATCATCGTGGCGCAGGAGTTCCAGGATCTCGCCGGCCAGGCGCTGCGCAAGGCCATGAAGGCGCTCGTCGGTGCCATCATCGTGGTCGAGGGCGGCGGCCCCACCGAAGACCAGCGGCTGTCGCAGAAGGACGTCGACGCGCTGCTCAAGGAATTGATGCCCTGACGCCGGGCAGCCAATAGCCGACAAAAGCAATCGGGTATAGTGGAGCCTCCGGCAGGAGGCCGCTATGCCCGATTTTCTTTCCAACCGGCTTGCGGGCGAGACCTCGCCCTATCTTCGGCAGCACAAGGACAACCCCGTCGCCTGGCAGCCCTGGGACGAGCAGGCGCTGTCGGCCGCGCGCGCCTCTGGCCGGCCGATCCTGCTGTCCATCGGCTACGCCGCCTGCCACTGGTGCCACGTCATGGCCCACGAGTCGTTCGAGGATGCCGACGTGGCAGCCGTGATGAACCGCCTGTTCGTGAACATCAAGGTCGACCGCGAGGAGCGTCCCGACCTCGACCAGGTCTACCAGAGCGCGCACCAGCTGCTGACCGGACGTCCGGGCGGCTGGCCCCTCACCATGTTCCTCACGCCCGAGGGCGCGCCCTTCTTCGGCGGCACCTATTTCCCGAAGGCCTCGCGCTACAGCCTGCCGGCTTTCGCGGACGTCTGCACGCGGGTTGCCGACCTGTACCGCGGGCGCCGCGACGAGATCGACCAGCAGAACGACGCCCTGCGTTCGGCCCTGGCCCAGACGCTGCCGCGCGGGTCGCCGGATCCGCTCGGCGCGCGTGCGATCGAGGACGCGCGGTCCGCGCTGCTCGGCAGCCTGGACCGCGAGCGCGGCGGCTTCGGCGGGGCCCCGAGATTTCCGCAGCCCACGGCGCTGGCCTTCCTGCTCGCGCGGGACGACGACGAGGCCGCGGGCGCAGCCCTGCTCACGCTCACCCGCATGGCGGAGGGCGGCCTCTTCGACCAGGTCGGCGGCGGCTTCTTCCGCTACAGCGTCGACGCCCGCTGGGAGATTCCGCATTTCGAGAAGATGCTCTACGACAACGCGCTGCTGCTGCCGCTCTATGCGGAAGCGTGGCGGCACACGCGCGAGCCGCGCTACGAGCGCGTCGCCGCCGCGACGGCCGGCTGGCTGATGCGCGAGATGCAGTCCCCGGACGGCGGCTATTACGCCTCGCTCGACGCCGACTCCGAAGGCGAGGAGGGCCGCTATTACGTCTGGCAGCGCGACGAGATCCGGGCGCTGCTGACGCCGCCCGAATGGCAGGCGGCGCAGGCAGCCTGGGACTTGGACGCCCCGCCGAACTTCGAGGGTCGCGCCTGGCACCTGCACCGGACCGCCTCGCCCGTGCGCGAGGACGACCTCGAGGCGGCGCGCGGCAAGCTGCTGCGAGCCCGCGGGGAGCGGACGCGCCCCGGCCGCGACGAGAAGATCCTCGCCGGATGGAACGCCCTGGCGATCGCCGGCATGGCGCGCGCCGCCCGCCTGTGCGAGCGGCCGGACTGGCTCGCCTCGGCGCGCCGCGCGCTGGAATTCGTGCGCGGCCACCTTTGGCGCGATGGGCACCTGCTCGCGACCTGGAAGGACGGCCGCGCCGATCTGCCCGCCTACCTCGACGACCACGCCTTCCTGCTGGCCGCGCTGCTCGAATTGCTGCAGGCGGACTACCGGCCGCAAGACCTCGAGTGGGCCGTCGAACTCGCCGACGCGCTGCTCGACCGCTTCGCGGACGGCACGGCGGGCGGCTTCTTCTTCACGGCGCACGACCATGAAGCGTTGTTCCATCGCCCCAAGCCGGGCTTCGACAACGCCACGCCCGCGGGCAACGGCGTCGCCGCGACGGCGCTGCAGCGGCTCGGGCACCTGCTAGGCGAAACGCGCTATCTCGAGGCGGCGCGCCGGACGCTCGAGGTGTTCGCCGCCCATCTCGCGCATCCGGCCTCGGCCTCGCTGCTCGAGGCCCTGTCCGAGCAGTTGGCGCCGCCGACCGTGGTGCTGCTGCGCGGCCCGCAGCCCGATGTCGAAGACTGGCGGCTGCGGCTTGCGCGGGACTGGAGCGGGATGGCCTTCGCGCTGCCGAACGGGCTGGCGCTGCCGCCGGCGATGGCCAAGCCGGAGAGCGGACGGGTCAACGCCTGGGTCTGCTCCGGCGTTAGTTGCCTGCCACCGGTCGACCGCTTCAGCGAATTGATCCGGGTCATATTCCGGGGTCGCCGTGAATAGCTAGACTCGATTGCCCAAAACCCCATCACACCACAGAGGACAACAATGAAACTGATTGCCGCAACCCTCATCGCCGCAGCGCTCGCTGCACCCGCCCTGGCTGCCGACAGCCCGGGCATGGCGCTGGCCAGGAAGAGCAACTGCCTGTCCTGCCACGCCGTCGACAAGAAGATCGTCGGCCCGGCCTACCAGGACGTCGCAAAGAAGTATGCCGGCCAGAAGGATGCCGAAGCCAAGCTGGTCGCCAAGGTCAAGGCGGGCGGCAAGGGCAATTGGGGAGAAATACCCATGCCGCCGAACTCCGCGGTCAAGGACGACGACATCAAGACTCTCGTCAAGTGGGTGCTCGCCGGCGCGAAGTGAGCCGAACCCCCTGCCACAAGAAAGCCCGGCCAGGTGCCGGGCTTTTTTATGGGCCTTGAAAAACTCCCTATAGGGTGGAGAATGTCGCCAGGCTGCCTGCAGCCGGGCCGCCTCGCCGGGATGGCAACGAACAACAAGGAGCCTCCCGGTTCCGCCAATTACCAGCTTGGGAGGTAAGCATGAGCAATGAAGCGAGTGTTGCGGCCCCCGTCGTGAAGGGCACCTGGAGCGATCTCTACCTCAAGGAGGACTGGTGGGCCATCTGGATTGGCCTGGGGATCGTGATCCTCGACGTCCTCTTCTTCAGCAGCGGCAGTCCCTTCCTCAAATCGCTCGCCATCAATCCGGGCGGGCTGAAGTGGACCGGCTTCGACCAGTTGGCGATGCACTTCGCGAACAACGCAGGCACCTACTTCATGCAGTTCGTCGCCTGGCTGGTGATCTTCGGCGTCAGCTGCAGCATCATGGGCATCAAGATGAAGGAGTTCGTTCCTTCCTTCATCTTCCTCTACGTGCTGTCGCTGGCGATGTTCGGCATCGGCGGCTGGGTCGATGCTTCCAAGTACAACATGGAGGCACCGCTGCTGGCGCTGCTGATCGGCCTGTTCATATCCAACTTCATCGGCCTGCCGAAGTGGATGGACGCCGGCTTCCGCGTCGAGTACTTCGTCAAGCTCGGCATCGTGCTGCTGGGCGCCACCTTCCCGATCACTTTGGTGGCGACGGCGGGGCCGGTGGCCATCGGCCAGGCGATGACGATTTCTTTGGTCACCTGCCTCACCATCTTCTTCGTCGGCACGCGCGTCTTCGGCCTCGACAAGCGCATGTGCGCGGTGCTCGGCGTCGGCGGTTCGGTCTGCGGCGTTTCGGGTTCGATGGCGATCGCCGCCTCGGTGGGCGCCGAGAAGGAGCACCTCTACACCTCGGTGACGCTGGTGGTGGTCTGGGCGCTGATCATGATCCTGTTCCTGCCGTTCGTCTCGCAGGCGCTCGGCCTGTCGGCCGGCGTCGCCGGCGCCTGGATCGGCACCTCGGAGTTCGCGGATGCGGCGGGCTTTGCCGCCGCCAGCGCCTACGGCAAGATGGCCGGCAACGAAGAGGCGGCGATCAAGGCCTTCACGCTGATGAAGGTGATCGGCCGCGACCTCTGGATCGGCATCTGGTCGCTGGTGTTCGCGCTGATCTCGACGATGGTGTGGGAGCGCAAGGAAGTCGGCGCCAAGCCGGATGCCGGCGAAGTGTGGCGGCGCTTCCCGAAGTTCGTCATCGGCTTCTTCATCGCCTCGGCCTTCATCTCGCTGATGACCGCCGGCGCAACCGCGGAAGAGATGAACAAGGCCGTCAAGCCGCTGCTGCTCGGCCCGCTCAACTCGCTGCGCACCTGGGCCTTCATCTTCTGCTTCCTCAGCATCGGCCTGACGACGCGCTTCCGCGACCTCAAGTCGGTCGGCTGGAAGCCCTTCCTCGCCTTCACCATCGGCGTCGGTGTGAACGTCGTGCTCGGCTTCATCCTGTCCGTGTATGTGTTCGGCGAGTACTGGGGCAAGCTCTGATGGCCCATTGCCTCCAGTGCCGCCACTGCGAGAACGATCCCGGCGCCTTCGAGCGCCTGGTGCCGGGATTGAACACGCTGAGTTCCGGCTACGGCGAGAGCCGCGGCGACACGGCCATCTGCCACTTCCACAACATGTTCTTCCTGCCCGGCCCGGCCTGCGCCGATTTCGCGGCGCGGGCCGCCGCGGCGGAGCCGGCCGCCGGCTGACCGCCTTCGGCCCATTCCATTGACAAGCCACGGGGCGCGCGCAACAATCGGCGCGCCCTCTTGTCACACTCCACCCACAAGTTCGCAAGCAACGGAGATTCCCCGATGAAGCTGCCCGCCAAGACCCTTTCCGCCTCGATCGTCGCCGCGCTGACGGTCATCGCCTGCAGCAAGGAGGCGCCGCCGCCCCCGCCGCCCGCCGCGCCGCCCCCGCCGCAGCCGCTGGTGGTCACGATCGGCCATGCCGCGCCGCTGACCGGCCCGCAGGCCCACCTCGGCAAGGACAACGAGAACGGCGCCGTGCTCGCCATCGACGACGCCAACGCGCAGCACCTCAAGTTCGGCGACCGCCCCGTCACCTTCAAGCTGATGAGCGAGGACGACCAGGCCGATCCGAAGCAGGGCACGCTGGTCGCGCAGAAGTTCGTCGACGCCAAGGTCAACGCGGTCGTCGGCCACCTGAACTCCGGCACCACCATCCCGGCCTCGAAGATCTACAACGACGCCGGCATCCCCGAAGTGTCGCCCTCCGCCACCAACCCGACCTATACCCACCAGGGCTTCAAGACGGCGTTCCGCGTCATGGCGAACGACGAGCAGCAGGGCAAGGTGCTCGGCCAGTATGCGGTCAACAACCTGAAGGCGAAGACCATCGCCATCATCGACGACAAGACCGCCTACGGCGAGGGCCTGGCCGGCGAATTCAAGAAGGCTGCGCTGGCCGCCGGCGGCAAGGTCGTTGCCGAGGAGCACACGGACGACAAAGCGGTCGACTTCGCCGCCATCCTGACCAAGATCAAGGGCAAGCGCCCGGACCTGATCTTCTATGGCGGCATGGACGCCCAGGGCGGCCCGATGGTCGCGCAGATGAAGAAGCTGGGCCTCAAGGCCAAGTTCCTCACCGGCGACGGCGGCTGCACGGTCGAGTTCCACAAGCTTGCCGGCGCCGCGGCCGAAGGCCAATACTGCTCGCTGCCGGGCGTGCCGCTCGACCAGATGCCGGGCGGTCCGGCATTCAAGGACAAGTACCAGAAGAAGTTCAACGCCGAGATCCAGCTCTACGGGCCCTACGTCTACGACGCCGTGATGGTGATCGTCGACGCGGCGAAGCGCGCCAACAGCGCCGAGCCGGCCAAGATCCTGGCCGAACTGCCCAAGACCAACTACAAGGGCGTGACGTCCGTCATCCAGTTCGACGAGAACGGCGACCTCAAGAACGGCGCCATCACGCTCTACCAGGCCAAAGACGGCAAGTGGGAGCCGCTTGAGACGATTGGCGGTGCGCCCGCCGAAGAGTCCGCTCCGGCGGCGCCCGCCGCTCCCACATCCCCGGCGCAGCCCGGCGCGGCTGCGCCTGCGGCTCCGGCCACTGCCCCGGCCCAAGCGCCCGCTCCGGCGCAGCCCAAGTACTAAGGGCGCGAGCGAGACGAAACGGCACCTTCGGGTGCCGTTTCTCTTTGCGGCGCTGCGACCGTCCGTCTAAACTCGGCCGGCGATCCA
>DASVZD010000259.1:0-2534 GCA_036391815.1 Rhodocyclaceae bacterium | reverse complement strand
CTCGATCTCCGGCTCCGACTTCGTCGAGATGTTCGTCGGCGTCGGCGCCGCGCGCGTGCGCGACATGTTCGAGCAGGCGAAGAAGGCGTCGCCGTGCATCATCTTCATCGACGAAATCGACGCGGTCGGCCGCCAGCGCGGTGCCGGCCTCGGCGGCGGCAACGACGAGCGCGAGCAGACGCTCAACCAGCTGCTGGTCGAGATGGACGGCTTCGAGGCTTCCGTCGGCGTCATCGTGATCGCCGCCACCAACCGTCCCGACGTGCTCGATCCGGCGCTGCTGCGGCCGGGCCGCTTCGACCGCCAGGTGGTGGTGCCGCTGCCCGACATCCGCGGCCGCGAGCAGATCCTCAAGGTGCACATGCGCAAGGTGCCGTTGTCGACGGATGTCGATGCCTCGATCCTGGCGCGCGGCTGCCCGGGCTTCTCCGGCGCCGACCTCGCCAACCTGGTGAACGAGGCCGCGCTGTTCGCCGCGCGCGCCAACAAGCGTCTGGTCGACATGGAGGACTTCGAGCGCGCCAAGGACAAGATCATGATGGGCGCGGAGCGCCGCTCGATGATCATGCCCGAGGAAGAGCGCCGCAACACCGCCTACCACGAGTCGGGCCACGCGCTGGTCGCCAAGCTGCTGCCGAAGACGGACCCGGTGCACAAGGTCACGATCATCCCGCGCGGGCGCGCGCTCGGCCTGACCATGCAATTGCCCACGGAAGACCGCTACAGCCAGGATCGCATTCGCCTGCTGTCGACCATCTCCGTGCTGTTCGGCGGCCGCATCGCCGAAGAGATCTTCATGAACCAGATGACGACGGGCGCCTCGAACGACTTCCAGCGCGCCACCGATCTCGCGCGCCGCATGGTGACGCAATGGGGCATGTCGGATTCTCTCGGCCCGATGGTCTATGGCGAAGAGGAGGGCGAGATCTTCCTCGGCCGCTCGGTGACCACGCACAAGAACATGTCCGAGGCCTCGCTGCAGAAGGTCGACGGCGAAATCCGCCGCATCCTCGACGAGCAGTACGCGCGGGCGAAGAAGCTGATCGAGGACAACCGCGACAAGATCGAGGCCATGACGGCCGCGCTGCTCGAGTGGGAAACCATCGATTCCGACCAGATCGACGACATCATGGCCGGCAAGCCGCCGCGTCCGCCGAAGCCGAGTTCGCCGCCGAAGTCGCCCGGCAGCGATGCCGCGGCGGGGCCGGCACCGACGGCGCCCGCACCGGCCGCCTGAGTCCCTCGGCGCCGACAAAATCCCGGCCTCGCGCCGGGATTTTTTTGCCAGTCGCTTTACCAGTCGCCCGAGGCGCCGCCGCCGCCGGAGCTGCCGCCTCCGCCCGAGAAGTCCGAATCGCTGCTGCTCGATGAGGAGTCACTGCTGCCGCTTCTCGATCGGCGGCTGCTCCAGTCGTCGTCCGGCTCGACGGCACCGCCCGGCAGCCATGACGATCGTTGCCGCCGGGAGCGAGGGCCGGCCACCCACCAGGTCATGGCGAAGGCGGCCGCCGCAACGGGGAGGGCCACCCATGCGATGCCCGCCGCGAGCAGGAAGATCCCCGAGATGGCGCCGGTAGCGGCCGCGTTGATTGACGCGCTCGGCATCCGCCCGAAGCGGTCGCGCAGCAGGAAGGCGCCGGCAAGGGACAACACCAGGAACATCGGGACGAACACGAACAGCATCATGCTTTGGGCATCTTCGTCGTTCTGCACCGTCTCAGGCAGCGCTTCGCCCGATACCAGCCCGATGATTGCATCTGCACCCGCGTCGATCCCGGCGAAGAAGTCGTCTTCCTTGAAGCGCGGCGCGATCACGTCGCTCACGATGCGCTTGCTGACCGCGTCGCTCAGGACGCCCTCCAGTCCATAGCCGACCTCGATGCGCAGCTTGCGATCCTCCTTGGCGACGACCAGCAGCACCCCGTCGTTGACGTCCTTGCGGCCGAGCTTCCAGGCTTCCATGACCCGGACCGCGTACTCATCGATGGACTCGGGCTTTACGCTGGGGACGATCAATGCCGCGATTTGCGCACCCTTGCGGTGCTCGAAATCGGCCAGCTTGGCTTCGAGGCTGGCGCGCTGCTCGTCGCTGAGCGTCGAGGTCAGGTCGGTCACCCGCGCGGCCAGCTTGGGTACCGGCTGCTGTTCCTGGGCACGCAGGGGAGGAGCGCCGAACAGCAGCGCGCAGGCGGCCAGCATGGCGGCAAACGCATGCACGGCTTGCGCCTACTTGGCTCCGCCGAAGTCCACCTTCGGCGCGGTGGAGATCGCCTGCTCGTTGTTGACGCTGAAGTTCGGCTTGACCTGGTAGCCGAAGGCCATCGCGGTCAGATTGTTCGGGAAGGTACGCAGCGACACGTTGTAGGCCTCCACCGCCTTGATGTAGCGGTTGCGCGCCACGGTGATGCGGTTCTCCGTTCCCTCGAGCTGAGCCTGGAGGTCGCGGAAGCGCGGTCCCGGGTCGGCAGCATCCAGGCGACGCCCGAGCTGCTGGCAAATCCCGAGGGCTTCAACAAGTTCCAGCAGGCCCAGGC